>JBHELW010000037.1:0-12179 GCA_046262915.1 Mycobacteriales bacterium
AGCGGTCCGGGCCAGGGCTGCTCGGCGTTCATCGTCGAGACGGCCAACCCGGGCTACGCCGTGGGCCGCGTCCTCGACAAGCTCGGCTGCCGGTCGTCGCCCACGGCGGAGATCGTCCTGACGGACTGTCGCGTGCCGGCCGCCGCCATGCTGGGCCCCGAAGGCGAGGCGCTGTGGCGGATCGCGTTCGAGTGCTTCGACTGGGAGCGCACGGTGATGCTCGCCGGCAGCGTGGGCGGGATGCAGCACACGCTGGACTCCTGCGTGCGCTACGCCAAGGAGCGGTCGCAGTTCGGCAAGCCGATTGCGCACTTCCAGGTGATCGCGCACAAGCTCGCGGACATGAAGATCAACCTCGAGCTGTGCCGGACGGCTGTCTACCGGGCGGCGTGGCTGAAGCAGGCAGGGGAGCCACATCAGGTCGAGGCCTCGATCGCGAAGGCCGTCATCGGTGAGCTCGCGGTGCGCAACGCACTGGAGGCGATCCAGATCCACGGCGGCTACGGCTACCTCAAGGACTTCGACGCCGAACGCGCGCTCCGCGACGCGAAGCTGCTCTCGATCGGCGGCGGCACCACGGAGATCCAGAAGATGATCATCAGCCGCGCGCTGCTCGGGGAGGACTGACGTGGACGCCGCGCGCTTCGCGCCGGCAGCGCAGCGCTGGCGACGTCGGGCGCAGCGGGCGCGTGGTCGGCGGCTCGCCTGGTGGGTCCGGCTCTGGGGCGGTCGCGTCGGGCCCGGGTTGCGCGCCGAGCGTGGGGTGCACCTGCGCCACCTGCCCCACGCGGGATGGGACCTAGGTGCCAACGTCTACCTCGGGCGCGGCGTCGTCCTCGACATCTGGCCCGGCTCCCGCTTCGTCGTCGGTGACCGCGTCAAGCTCATGCATTACGTGCTCGCGAGCTCCGTCGAGCTGCTCACGCTGGGTGACCTTGCTCAGGTAGGCGAGTGCTCGACGCTGCGGGACAACGACCACGACATATCCGCGGAGTCGTTGGCCCGCGCCCCGGTCGTCAGTGCCCCTACGGCGATCGGCCGCGACGCGTGGGTCGCCCGGGGGGTAGCCGTGACGAGCGGCTCCACGGTCGGTGACGGTGCAGTAATCGGCGCCAACGCTGTCGTGCGGGGAGAGATCCCGCCGTACGCGGTCGCCGTCGGGGTTCCCGCACGCGTCATCCGCCATCGGGATGTGCATCACTGAGCACAGACAACCCCCGGGCGCTTCCTCCCTGCGCTGTGCCATTCGGCGGTGCGCGAGAGGCCCGGATGGACGAGTCCGGGGCCCGGGGGTGCGGTGTCTGTCGTGGTATCCGCCGTACGCCGGGAGGCGCCGGTGGAACCGGACGGTTTACCGGCGGCTAGCGGACAGCCACCTCACGTGTCCGATTACCATGCATTAAGCGGACCACCTCCCTTCCCGTGTGTCGCCAGATTACCGCCGGGGACGGCTGGCGCGCCTACAGAACTCCGCGGCCACCGCCGAAACATTTGACAGGTCCAGACGTTCCTCTTGGTGAAGACATACCCGTCCCAGCCTGCTGTCCTTTTGGGCAGCGCCCCAGCGTTCGGCGTCTCCGCCCCAACGGCGCCGGCAAACGAAGGTGAGCAATGCGGTCCAGAACGGCGGCGCTGAGCGCGCTGCTGACGACTGTGCTCGCGCTGCTCGCTGCCATCGCGCAGCCAGCTGGCGCGCAGTACCCGCCATGCCGTCAAGGTGGCGCGTCGGTCAGCAACAGCGCGGCGACGCCAGGGACCTCGATCATTTTCAGTGGCGACGGGTTCGCCCCGGGCGCCCTCGTCGAGGTGGCGCTTGACACGTTGTACCTCAAGACGACCACTGCCGACTCGGACGGCTCCTTCGTGACGCGCTTCACCGTCCCGGACGGGACGGCCGAGGGACACCACACCGCGCACGGGCGAGGGCCGCGAGGGGACGAGTGCCGTCATACGCCGAGCCCCGGTCCTCGGGCGATGGGCCGGTTCTCGCGCGTGCCGAGCTTCGTCGGGGCCGTCGGCGCTAGCCGCCCGCAGGTATCGGCGGACATGTTGGACGTGACCGCGGACATCTTCGTCGCGCGGCTCATCGTCGGTGGTGTCGGCGCGCCTGGCGCTCCCGGCTCCAGCGGCGGCCTGGGCGGCGGGACCGTTGGTGACGTGGGTGGCGCTGGCGGGTCAACCGGTGGCGGACGTGGGACCGCGGCCGGCTCGGGCGGATCCCGCGGGCCTCTCGCCCGGACCGGCGCGGCAGCAGTGCTGCCGATGCTTGCGCTGGGTTTCGCACTCGTGGTGGTCGGGTCGGTCGTCGTCGGCACCTCGCGGCGGCGTCGAGTTCTGACGGGCTGACGCCAGAGCCACCGGTACGTTCAGCCGGGTGAGCCCCCGCCGAGTGCTCAAGAGCGCGTTGCTCTTTTGCGCGGTTGCGGTCGTCGCCGCGGGGTGCTGGTGCGCAGTGCGCGGTTACCTCGTTCGCGGTCACGTTGCCATCGCGCGCACTCAGCTGGCGCGCCTCGAGAGCGCGGTTCGTAACGGCGACGCCGCCGCCGCGCAGCGCCGGTTGGACTCCGTTCAGCAGCAGACGGCCGCGGCCCGATCTCTCACCTCGGACGTCGTCTGGCGGTTAGCGGGGCTGGTGCCACGGGTGGGCGCGACGTTCACCACGACTCGTGGGCTCGCCGCAGTGGCCGACGACGTCGCGCAGTCGGCGCTGCCGAGCTTGCTCGACGCCGGGGTCGAGCTCGCGCCGCGTCAACTTCGCGTGCGCGGCGACACCGTGTCGGTCGAGAGGCTGCAGCGGGCGCAGGCGCCACTTCGGTCCGGGCTAGCCGCGCTGGCGCGGGCATTGGCGACGACACGTTCACTTCCGCGTCGAAACGTGATCACCGCGGTGCGCCGCGCACGCGCCGAGGCGGTTGCGGATCTCGAGCGGCTCGTGTCGTCCGCGCAGACTGCATCACTCGTCGCTGACGTCGGCCCCGGGCTGGTCGGCGCTGACCGTCCGCGCCGGTACTTCGTCGCCATCCAGAACAACGCGGAGGCGCGGGCGACGGGAGGTCTCGTCGGTGCGTTCGCGATCCTCGAGGCCGCGCACGGCCGTCTCCGGCTAGTCCAGGTCGGCAGTACGCGCGACCTGCGTGACACCTATCCCGTACCTGCCGTGAACCTCGGGGCCGACTTCACGCGCCGTTACCGCCGGTTCGGGGCCGATTCCACGTGGCGCGACTCGAACATGAGCCCGCACTTCCCCTCTGCGGCTGCGGTCTGGATGGCGTTGTGGAAGCACCAGACCGGGCAACAGCTCGACGGCGCGCTCGCGGTAGACCCGGTCGCGATGTCCGCCATCCTGCGCGTCACGGGCAGCGTTCGGGTTGCCAAGCAACTGGTCGCGACCTCGGCGAACGTCGTCGCGATGACCGAGAGCGCGGTTTACGCGTTGACGTCCGATGACGAAGTGCGCGACCGGTTCCTGCAAGTCGTTGCCCGCAAGCTGTTCGACAAGTTCGTGTCGGGCTCGGGCGACCCCGTACGGCTGGTGCGCGCACTCGCGGCGAGCGCGGGCACGAACCACATCCAGCTGGCGGTCGTCGACCCCGCGGCGCAGCGGCGGCTCGCGGCAACCCCCGTTGGCGGGGTGCTGCCGTCCGACAACGGACCGTTCTTCGAGCTCGTCACCCAGGACGCCGGCGGCAGCAAGCTGGACTACTACCTCCGCCGCGCGATCAGGTACGACCTTGGCGCCGCGCGCCGTGACGGCACGCGTGAGGCGACGATCGTCGTGCGCGTACGCAACACCGCACCACGCAGCGGCCTGCCGGCATACGTCACGACCCGCGCCGACCTGCCCGCCGGCCGCGCTCCGGTCAGCGGCCAGACGCTGACCTACGTTTCGGCGTACTGCGGTGCCGGCGCGACGCTGCTCAACGCGACCCTCGATGGGCGTCGGGTGCTGCTCGAGTCCCACATCGAGCGTCGTCACTCGGTGTTCTCGCGGTTCGTGACCGTGGACCCTGGCAAGGAAGTCGTGCTCCGCCTGCACGTGCTCGAGCCACCCGGCGGGCCGCGCCAGCCGACGCTGCGGACCCAGCCGCTGGTAGCACCTGACGACGTCGCGGTCTCCGCGCGATGACGTCGACATCGCCCGTCGCAGCGGGTCCCGCACGCGAGCGCAGGGCGGTGCCGCGGGCACCGGGGGACGCGGAGCGGGTACAACGACCCGCCTGGGAGCCGGTTTACGCGGCTGTCCTGCCAGTCGTGGATGCACTCGCGATCACCTTGGCAGCGTTCGTCGCGGCACAGATCCGCTTCGGCGCCACGCCCGCCCGCCTCGGCCTGCTGTCGTATCACGTGCTCGTCGGGCTGGCGGCGCCGCTGTGGGTCGCCCTCTTGGCGTTGAACCGGGCATACGAGCCGCGGTTCCTCGGTGTCGGGTCCGACGAGTACAAGCAAGTGCTGAACGCGTCGGTACGGCTCACAGCCGTCGTCGCGACGGTTGCCTACGTGTTCAAGTTCGAGATAGCGCGCGGGTTTGTCGCGATCACCCTGCCGCTCGGGACACTCTTGCTGCTCGTCGGCCGCTACGTCGCACGCCGTGTCCTGTACGCGCTACGGAAAAGGGGGCGGTGCAGTCACCGCGTACTCGTCGTCGGCTCGGGGGCAGAGGCAGCGGAGCTGACGCGCCGCGTCATGCGCGAGCGCGTCACGGGCTTCCTCGTCGTCGGCGCGTGCGTTCCGGGCGAGGTGGGACAGCCGCTGGCACACGATCTGCCCAGCGTTCCGATCGTCGGTACGCCGGGGCAGCTGCCCTCGCTGCTACGGCGCTACGGCGCGGACACGGTCGCCGTCGCGGGCAATCGCGTCGTCACCGGGCCGACGCTGCGTCGGCTTGCCTGGGAGCTCGAGGGGACAGGCGCGGACCTGGTAGTCGCGCCCGCGATCACCGACGTAGCGGGCCCACGGATCCACATCAGACCGGTCGCGGGGCTGCCCCTGCTCCACGTCGAGGAACCCGAGCTCACAGGCGGCCGGAGGTTGCTGAAGACGGGGTTCGATCACGTTGTCGCAACCGTGCTCGCGCTGCTAACGCTGCCGCTCCTGCTCGCAATCGCCATCGCGATCAAGCTCGACAGCCGAGGGCCGGTCCTCTACCGGCAGGTACGAGTCGGCCACCTGGGGCAGGAGTTCTGCGTCTTCAAGTTCCGCAGCATGCGCACAGACGCCGACCGGATGCTTGCGCAGCTGCGCTCGCAGAACGTTCATCTGGAGGGCCCGCTGTTCAAGATGCGCCGTGACCCGCGGGTTACGCGAGTCGGCCGGGTCCTGCGCAAGTACTCCCTAGACGAGCTGCCCCAGTTGTTCAACGTGATCAAGGGAGAGATGTCTCTCGTCGGCCCGCGCCCGCCGTTGCCGGTCGAGGTGGCGGACTACGGCTATGACGTGCGGCGCCGGTTGCTCGTGAAGCCGGGCATCACCGGGCTGTGGCAGATCAGCGGCCGGTCGGACTTGCCATGGAGCGAAACGGTTCGCCTCGACCTTCAGTACGTCGAGAACTGGTCGCTCGCTCTGGACCTCACGATCATCTACCGCACGATCTTCGCGGTCCTGAAGGGCCGGGGTGCGTATTGATCGGGTGGCTCGTCGCAATCGTGCTCGTCGCGGTCGCTGCCGCCGAGCTCGCCGTACGACGGTTCGAGCGCCGGCTGCCGCTATTCCGGTTCTGGCACGACCAGCTCACGACGGGTAAGTGGCATCAGCTGAGGCGGCTGCGCCGAGGGCCGCGCGTTGACGTCGTCGTCGCCGGCTCGTCCCAGGCACTGATGGCGCTTGACCCGCAGCGACTCGTCGCGCCCCCGGCACGCTGTTACAACGCAGCGCTCTACCGCGGAGTGCCAACCGTGATGACCGATTGGCTGGAGTCCGTCGTGCTGCCCGCGACGCGGCCTCGGCTCGTCGTGTGGGGTGTATCCATCCTCGATCTCAACGACAACGGGCTCTTCCACCGCGATGTGCTCGAGCGGTATCTGGCGTCGCCGGCGCGGCGCCGCGACCCGGTGTCGCGAGCGGTCACGTGGTTCCGCGTGCACTCCTCGCTCGCCCGGCGCGCCCGGCTGTTGCGCCGGCCCGCGGCGTTGGCCCGTGCTCTCGACCGGCCCGATGACCGTGACGGCACCGGCAAGCCGCTCGACGAGCTGCTCGGGCCGATGGGCAAAGGGCTCGAGTACGTCGCGTTCGACACGTACCGCTTGTCGCCGGAGAAGGAGGCGTTCATCCGCGACAAGATTGTCAACGGGTTCTCGATGGGCGGCGAGCAGCTCGAGGCGTTACGGCGAGGCATCGAAGCGGTCAGGGCGTTCGGCAGCGACGTCCTCCTGCTGGAGATGCCGTTCACGGAGGAGTTCACGGACATGTACCCGCGACGGGAAGCCGACGTTGCGCGGTCCCGGTCCCTCCTCGACGGCGTCGCGCGTGATCTCGGCGTCCGTTTCGTCACGTGCGACGGGGAGGACCTCCCACCGGGATGGTTCGCCGACTGTGTCCACCTCAACGGCGTCGGGATGCGTGCGTGGTCGGACGACGTCGCCACCGTCGTAGTGGGCGACGCGTTGGGCGCCGCGCGATGAGCGAGTTCATCGACGTCCCGCTCCGTCCCGCGACGCTGGATCGCTGGCTGGTGCGCAACCGGATCGTCGACGCGTTGCGCAAGACACTCCCGTCGGTCAACGGCGTCGTCCTCGACGTCGGCTGCGGAAAGCAGCCCTACCGGTCGCTGTTGCTCGCGCCGCCATCGTGCGCGACCGCCGTGTTCGGTGTCGACATCCCGTCGGAGCGCTACGGCAAGCACGACGTCGCGTGGGACGGTCTGCAGCTGCCGTTCGGCGACTCCTCGGTTGATTACGTCCTCGCCACCGAAGTGCTCGAGCACTGTGCGGTGCCCGATGTCGTCGTAGCGGAGATGTTCCGCGTGCTCCGGCCGGGCGGCGGCATGTTCCTCACGGTGCCGTTTCTCTGGCCGTTGCACGACACGCCCTACGACGAGTACCGCTACACGCCGTACGCACTTGAGCGGATCCTCGTCGGCGCCGGATTCGACGACGTGGCGCTCGAGGCGCTCGGCGGCTGGGACGCGAGCCTCGCGCAGCTCATCGGGTTGTGGGTCCGGCGTCGCCCGATGCGGGCAACGACCCGGCGGATCCTCAGCCGTGCCGCGCTGCCCGTTGTGCGCGCGCTCGTCAGACGTGACCGGATGCCGGCGAGCTTTGCCGACGGCGTCATGATGACCGGCCTTGCCGGCACCGCCGCGAAGCCAGCGACCCGCGCGGCGGCGTCGCCGTGACGCGGTTGTTGATCCTCGCCACGACCGCCGTTGTGGTTGTGGCAGCGGAGCTGACGATGCGCGCGGTGGGGGGGATCGCCGAAGAGCCGCTGTGGTGGCACGACCTGTTCACGCAGCGCAAGGAGATGCAGATGCGCCGCCTCGGGCGCCGTGGCGGTGTCGACATCGTCGTCATCGGGTCGTCGAAGATGTTGTTCGGCGTCGACCCCACGGTGATTGCCGAGCGCACCGGCTTCACCTGTTTCAACGCTTCGATCTACCGCGGCGTGCCGACGGTCACGGAGGCGTGGCTGGCGGATCGCGTGCTGCCCTTGCTCCGGCCGAAGGTCGTCGTGGTGGGGATGTCGCCCACCGAGGTCAACGACAACAGCCCCCTCATCGGGCGGCTGGACGAATACCGCGCCGCGCGCGTGTTCCACCTGCGGCGCGGCCAACGAGTTGTGCGGGCCGTCGGGTTGCACGTCTTCCTCGTGCGTTATGCGGGCCTGCTTGTCCACCCACGCAAGCTGTTGCGGCTGATCCGCCAGGCGTCGCGGCGGCCGGAGGTGTGGCGATGGCGCGTCCCGGCAGAGATCCCGGGCGTTCTCGGTTCCGGTGGTGATGCGCTCGACTTCCTCAGCCGCAGCTACTTCAACGGCCCACGCATGCGCGAGCTGATTCGGCAACAGGCGGGGGTCAACTACGACAACGGCGGCGTGCAGTCGGGTGCCTACCGGCGGATGGTCGCGCTGTGTGCGGCCTACGGCGCACGGCTGCTCTTCGCCGCGATGCCCGCGTCGCAGGAGTTCCTCGATGACCTGATAGAAGGCGGCCGTCGTACGTGGCAGCGCGAGTGGGAACGGCTGCGCGCGCTGGCACAGGAGGCGGGCACCGCGGTCGTCGATCCCGCCGGCGAGTTCGAAGACCATCGTTACTTCGCCGACATGGTGCACATGAACGGAGTCGGGCGGGCCGCCTACTCTGCGGCGCTCGCGGACGCGCTGATGCCGCAGCTCTCCTCGCTCGGTCTCAAGCGCGACGTCTCAGTGCGTCGAGACGTGCGGCAAGCCGGCTGACCTGCTGCTCGACGTCGTACCGCTCCTCGACGCGCTGTCTGCCGGCCGCGCCGAGGGACTGCGCCAGTGCGGGATCGTCGAGGAGCCCGGCGATCGCCTCGGCGAGCGCGGGGGCATCGTCGGGAGGGACGAGGCGGCCCGTGGTGGTGTCGACCATTTCCGGGATCCCGACTTCGTGCGTGGCGACGACGGGGACGGCGCGCGCCATCGCCTCGAGGATGGCGGTTGGCATCGCATCCCGGTCACCGTTCGGCGCGACCCGACACGGCAGACAGAAGAGGCGCGCCCGCTCGAGCCGGGCGAGCGCCCGAGCGTGGTCGAGCTCACCGGCGAAAGTGATCTGGGCCGCGACACCCAGCTCAGCTGCGAGAGCGGCGAGCTCGGCGGCCAGGGGTCCATCGCCGATCACCTCGACAGACACACGGCGACTCGCGCCCGCGAGCAGAGCGACGGCCTTGATCAGTGTGTCGACGCCCTTCTTCGGGATCAGCCGGGCGATGACGACGACGTCGACCTCCGGCGTTGCTCCCAGGACGCGCACCGGCACCTCGACGCCGCAGGTCAGCACGAAAGGCGCGCGGGCCATCCGGTAATGCTTCTCGAGCCAACGCCGGTTGTAGTCGCAGACCGTGATCACTAGCGACGATTCGTCCAGCTTGCGCTGCAGGTTGCGCGGACGGACGTAGATGTCGTTCGCATGCAGCGTCATCGACCACGGCCGTCCCAGGAGAGCCGCGAGGCACGCCGCGGCTGTGGCTCCGGACCACCCGAAGTGCGCGTGGACCACGTCGGTGCCGGCGCGCTGTAGCGCACGAGCGGCCGCCGGCAACCGCCACCACGGGACACGGTCGGGCTCCGTGCCGAGTTCGTCCCGGAACATGCGGACACGCCGCAGGAACCTCGCGTAGCGCACCGGGTGGCGCGCCGCCCACGCCAGGTGGTCGCGGGCGGTCCGCGCGGGACGGCCGTGGCCACGGTCGAGGTAGCCCGCCGCTGGGTCCACCTCGTCGCCTCGAGTCATCGCGACGACGTCGACGTGCACGCCGGTGCGCCGGAGATAGGCGATCTCGAGGTCTACGAAGGTCTGCGATAACTGGCGGTAGCGGCCGAGCGCGTATGCGACGGAGAGCGTCGACGTCATCGCAGGCGGCGGACGGCAAGCTCCGGAGACACATCCACGATGCCGGTGCCGCCCGGCCGGTTGCCGATGCCGAACCGATAAATCCCGTTCTCGCTGAGCATCAACCCCCGCAGGTCGTGCGGACCGATGGCGACGTCAAGGAGGTAGCCGCCCTCGGCGAAGTTGAGCTGCATATGTAGCTTCAGCTCCGCGCTCTGCCCAGCGCGAAGCGCCGGCACGTCCGGGCCCTGCTCGGGCGCCCAGCGGCCGACCATCCCGGCGCCGTCTTTGATGAAGCGGAAGCCAACTCGGCCCTTGGGTGAGTCGCGAACCGCCCGCACGCGGAGCTTTACTTCCGCCCGCTTCCCCGGTGCCCACAGCAGCGGTTCGCGCCCGTGCTCGTCGCGCACCTCGACGCGGTCGAGGACGAGCGAACCGGAGGCGCCGGCCTCGTCCGCGACCGCCTGCGCGGACGCGCTCTCGCCGAGGCTTTGGTGATAGGCGCCAACGACATCGGACACATCGCCCTCTGCTCGGATGCGGCCGTCCTCGAGCAGGATCGCGCGGTCACTCAGGTTGAGCACCGCGGTGATGTTGTGGCTGACGAACAGCACCCCTACGCCCGCGGCGCGCATCTCGCGGATGCGGTCCAAGCAGCGCATCTGAAACGGCAGGTCTCCGACGGCCAACACTTCGTCGACGATCAGCAGCTGCGGATCGGTATGGATCGCAACCGAGAAACCAAGGCGCATGAACATGCCGGAGCTGTACTGGCGTACCGGACGGTCGATGTCACGCTCTAGCTCGGCGAACGCGACAATGTCGTCGAAGCGCGCAGCAACCTCCTCGCGTCCCAGTCCGAGGAGGCGCGCATTGACGTAGACGTTCTCGCGTCCGCTGAGCTCTGGGTGGAACCCCGCGCCGACCTCGATGAGCGGCGCGATGCGCTGCGGCCGCTTCGACGTCCCACGCGTGGCGTCGCTGACGCCGGCGCAGATCTTCAGCAGCGTGGACTTCCCGGCGCCGTTGCGCCCGATCACCGACACGACCTCGCTCGCTGCGACCTGGAGTGACACATCATGAAGAGCCCAGAACTCCCGCGGCCCGCGATGGCGCCGGAGGACTTCCGCGAGCGAACGGTTCTCCTTGACGCGGAAGCGCTTGCTCACGCGATCGACGGAGAGGATCGGATCGCTCACGTCACACCAAGTCCGCGAACTCACCGGCGCGGCGCGCGAAGGCCGTGGGAAGGAGCACCAGGACCGCGCCCGTGAACAGGCATGACACCAGCACCGCCGCGCCGTCGAGCGGCCTACCGACGAGCGCGGCGCGGTAGATCGACATCACGCCACATAGCGGGTTCGCGCGGACGACGTTCTGCGCCCATCCCGGCAGCTGCCTGAGCTCGTAGATGATCGGCGTCAAGTAGAAGAGCAGGCTGGTGCCTGCCTCGATCATGTGTCGCACGTCGCGGTAGGTCACGTAGTAGCCGGCCGTCAGCGTCCCCACGCCCAGCAACAGCGCGACATGCAGCACGACGGCGAGTGGCAGCAGCATCGTCGCGGTCGAAAATGCTCCGTTGAGCAGAGATGTCAGGCACAGGAGCGACAACGGCGCCAGGAAGGCGATGAAGTAACCGCCGACGGCGCTCGCCGGATAGACGACGCTCGGCACGCGCACCTTCCGCACGAGCGACGCATTCTCGACGACGGACGCCGTGGCTCCGCCCAGCGAGTGAAGTGTGAAGGCCCACGGGACCATCCCGGACAGGACATAAAGCGGGTAGTCGTGGCTGGGTGCCGCACGAAAGACTTTCAGCACGATAAAGATGAGGACGGCGGCTTGCACCGCCGGCTGCACGATGACCCAGAGGATCCCGAGGAACGAGCGCTTGAAGCGGATCTGGAAGGCCTTGCGGGAGAGGATCCAGATCAGGCTGATGGTCCAGCGCAGCCGCGCGTGCGGGACCGCGCGACGACCGAGCCGCCGCGCGACTGCGGCCACCTCCGTCACAGCGGCCATCCCTTGGCGCGCTTGACCGCGACGACCGCACGGCGGATCTGCCTAGCCGCCCACTGCTCGAGCAGGAACGCCCGCAGCAGCCAGACCGGGTTGCGCGACACCCCCGCGCGGTAGGCACTGCGCGGGATGTACAGGCTCACCACGCGTGGCGGCGTGACGCGGTTCTCCCACCGGTCGGGGTTGGCACGGATGCCCGCGGCAATCCGCCGGACCTTGCGCCGAAGCTCGCGCGCTTGGTGCCGCGCCGGGTGCTCGACGGCGGCATCCGCGGAGTAGACGAGACGCAGGCCGCTGGCGGCGGCGTGGCGGCAGAACTCCGCATCGCCGCCGCTGCGCAGCCGGCTGTCGAAGCGCTGCTGCTCGACGACGCTACGGCGAACGGCGAGGTTGGCGGTCGCGGCGTAGCCCTCGACGTTCACCCATGTCTCCTGCTTCAGGTGGCGCAGCTTGTCGACCCACTCCGCCGGCGACGTGTTACGGCGCAACGTCACGTCGATCGCACCGCCGCTCAGATCCGCGGTCGCGAGTGCTTTGACGTGCTCGCGCACCCAGCCGGAAGAGACGATGCAGTCCGTGTCGGTGAAGCACACAACTTCGACATCGGCCGGCAGCAAGTCGAGCGCCGCGTTGCGCGCGGCGTACGACCCAGAGT
>JBHELW010000038.1:0-4033 GCA_046262915.1 Mycobacteriales bacterium
GAGCCCGGTGAGCGCACCCGTCAGCGACGCGAGGAGCAGCACCTGGCGTGTTCGGCGTGTGAGCTCGCGGAGCTGCTCGCGGCGAAGGAGCGGCCGTTCCAGCCAACGCCGACCCGCGACGGTCAACGCTCGGCGGGATTCCACCCGAACAGATCCGCTTCCCCCGGCCGACCATCGGCCGCAGCCGAGAACGCCTCAAGCGCGGCGATGGCAGCGCCGGCCGCCTCCGCGCCCATGCGTTCGGCGATCGCGCCGAGGTCGCGTCGCCGCCGTTCCGTCACTCGCTCCACGAGTCGCCGCCCCGCGACGGTGAGGTGAAGATCGGTCTGGCGTCGATCATCGGCGGCCTCGGAGCGCCGCAGCAGACGCTTTCGGACGAGCCGGTCGCATAGCCGGGTCGCCGACGTCGAGTGCACCCCGAGCGCGGTCGCCAAATCCGAAACGGTCGTACGTTCGCGCGACGACACAAACACCAACGCGCGGAATTGTGGAAGCGTGATCTCATCGACATCGGCAAGCGACCGCGCCGCCACACCTACTAGCGCCCGCGACGCCACCAGCAACGCGTCTCCCAACGAGGTCTTGTGAGGCACGGCATCAAGTGTATAGATACACTGACCTGCGGAGTCAACGCGAGCAGGGGAACGATGACGACCAACAAGGCCGGACACAGTGCGCACATCCGCGATCGGTTCGACCGGGTTCGAACTCGTGACGAGGCGAGAACGTGAGCTTTACCGACTTCGTAGAAACGATCGGCAAGGCCGCAGACATCGCGGGCGTCGTCGTCACGGTCTTCGGCGTCGCCGGTGCGTTGCTCGCATTCGCCGCTCGCGTCGTCCGGCCGAGCGAGCCGCCAGTGGACGCCTACCGAGAACTGCGCCGGAACGTCGGCCGCTCCATCCTCCTCGGCCTCGAGCTGCTCGTAGCCGGGGACATCATCCGCACCGTCGCGATCTCTCCGACGTTCACCTCTGTCGGTGTGCTCGCCGTCATTGTCGCCGTCCGGACTTTCCTTTCGTTCACCCTCGAAGTCGAGCTAACTTCGCGCTGGCCGTGGCAGCGCAAGGCGCCTGACGCATGAGCGGCGACCGCATACCGGTATGTCAGGGGGTGCTGAGGTGTAGCGCGCTCGGAGGGACTCGAACCCCCAACCTTCTGATCCGTAGTCAGATGCTCTATCCGTTGAGCTACGAGCGCTTGGCGGAGGCTCCGGGATTTGAACCCGGGATGGGGTCACCCCCAAACCGCATTAGCAGTGCGGCGCCATAGACCGGACTAGGCGAAGCCTCCAAGTGCCTTGACCGGCAGGAATCACACGGCCGCACCGATGATAGGCGCCACCTCGGACGGGCCGCAAAGACTCGGCAGCGCCGGCCGAGGGGCGGCCGGACAGCCGAAAGGCCGCGCGAAGTCTTCGTCCGCGCGGCCTCTCGCCGTAAGCCCGAACCTGCCGCTAGGCAGCCGCTGCGTTCGTGCCCTCGCCTTCGCCACCCATGAGGTAGGCGGCGGCGATCCCGAGGATGCCGAGAACGAGGTGCAGGACGTTGTCGTAGTTCGTGTACGGGTAGTCGAGGATGCCGCCGAGGTCGTCGGAGATGAACCCGATGATGCCGACGAGCAGATAGACGATGCCGAGGACGCCCACGACGTTGCGCACGATGCGGTACTCGACCGCGGCGAAACCGACGTAGGCGAGTGCCGCGCCGGTCACGAGATGGACGATGTCCTCGATGATGTCGCTAGTGAAGTTGCTCAGGATCTCGTCGCCCGCGAACAGGCCGACGATGCCGACCAGCAGCACCACGACTCCGACGACCTTGGCGTACGTCCGTGCCATTCAGCCACCTCCATGGCGCGAGTTCCCCGTTGAACTGGTGAGCAGAAGTATCCCGCGCGTGGACTGTTGTTCTCGGGATTGGCGCGGCGCGGCGCGCGTGACTTCATGAGGCGCGCGATCGTCGTCGGGTCTGCCGTCGCGGCTACGGCGGGCGCGCTCGTCGTCGCCACGACCGTCACAGCGCCGACCGCAGCACGACGACCGCTCCTGACATCGCAGAGCGCTTCGCCCGCGACCGCGCTCGTTCGCCAGACGCCGCGCGGCGCCCGCGTCGACGCGCGCGGCTGTCGGATCGACCCGCTCGCCAACGTCTATGCGCCTTACCGCCTGCACATGCTGCGCCGTTGCACGGACGTCGTCGGTGTCGTGCGGTCTACCCACGTCATCAGCGACGGCGACGTCCACATCTCAGTGCAGCTCAATCCGGCGTACCGCGCGCTCATCAATCGTGAGAACCTGAGCTTCAACCACGGCTGGCTCGTCGTCGAGATCGTGCCCGCCGACCGACCCGGCTGCGTCCCGGGACGTCCTCCACGGCCTCCGCACTACTACAAGTTCTTCGGCATCTGCACCGGCGCGGACGTCGCCATCCCGAGCGTCGGCGCCCACGTCCGTGTTCGCGGCTCGCTCGTCGTCGACGAGCTGCATGGCTGGGTTGAGATCCATCCCGCTTGGGTGCTGCGGGTCGAGCGTCACGCGTAACTGTCGGCAATGCGACAGTCGGCGGCGCGCCGCTACCCTTGACGCAGGCGCCAGCGGGTGAGACAACCTCCTACAGATACGCCACGGCAGCACCCAGCGGCGCGCCGTAGGCCATTTCCCGGGGGGGACCGCATGGCTCGGTGGCGCAGCATCACCTCACAGCTAACGACGGTCGCCGCGCTTGCGCTTGCGCAGCTCGCGGTGGTTGCTCCGGTGGCGCAGGCCAGCGTGCCACCCGCCAGCTACGCCGCCAGCGTCTCGCCGTCCAACGTGGGCTCCGCCGTGACGCGCGCCTACACGTTCACCATCACCAACACGAGCCCGCCGGAGAGCACGCTGCTGCTGAACGTCGCCACCATCACCGTGCCGGCCCAGTTCTCGGCGCCGACGCTGGGTGCGACGTCCGCGCCGTTGGGGCAGAGCTGGTCCGCGAGCTACGCCGCGACGACCCGGCGGATCACGCTGCACGGTGACAGCGCCAGCGCGCTACTGCCGGGACAGGCGGTCTCCTTGTCCGCAGCGTCCACCGCGCCGACCGCGTGCACCACGTCGGCGTTCACGTGGGCGACGACTGCGAGCAACGACGCGACCGGAACGGCCTTCGGTCTCTCCGGCGGCCAGCCACAGGTCACCGTCGGTCCGCAGACCGCAACCAGCCTCGTCTTCGGCCAGCAGCCCAGCCGGGCGCAGGTCAGCTCCGCCATCGCGCCGGCCGTCACGGTCGTCGCCAAGGATGCGGGCGGAGCGACGGCGACGTGCTACAACGCGCCGGTCTCCCTGTCCTACGCAACCAACCCGAGCAGCGCCGCTGCACCGGCCGGCAGCACGGCGAACGCCGTCAACGGCGTCGCCAGCTTCCCCGGGTTGACGGTGGGCACGGTCGGGTTCGGCTATCAGTTGAAGGCAACCAGCGGCACACTCTCCAGCGCCTCGTCGGCCGCGTTCGACATCGTCAGCTCGTTGACGACGTGCGCGACCGGCGTTACCTGCAGCACTCCGACCATTACGACGTCGACGACCGCCGCGAGCGTTACGGCGGCCAGCGGGGCGGCTAGCCAGCTGGCGCTCACCGTTGGCGGCGCCGCCGCGCCGAGTGCGTCCGGGTGCGGGACCAGCTTCCAGGCGCAGAGCGACGTCCTCACCCACGACGTCACGGCGAGCGACCGCACCCAGACGGTCACCGTTCGCATCATCAAGGCGCTCGTCAACGCCACCTCCGACAACGGCGCCGCGAAGTACACGGTCTGCTTCGCAGACCCGTTCCCGTTCACCACGCGCAGCGGCGCGCCAGCAGTCCTCAACCCGGCAACCGGGTTTTACGAAGGACTGCTCGCGGAGGGCGGCCCGGCGCCGTCGATCATCTCGAAGAACAAGAACGGCGCGGACGTCGTCATCAAGTACGTCACGCGCCCCGGCGACCCGCGCAGCATCGGCGGGATCAATATC
The DNA here is from genome assembly GCA_046262915.1 of Mycobacteriales bacterium. Taxonomy (GTDB): domain Bacteria; phylum Actinomycetota; class Actinomycetes; order BP-191; family BP-191; genus JBHELW01. The sequence goes on from JBHELW010000038.1 coordinate 3,989, forward strand.
GGCTAACGCCGCATGCCAACCAGTGACGACGCGCTCGCGCCGTAC
>JBHELW010000039.1:0-11563 GCA_046262915.1 Mycobacteriales bacterium
TGACCGCGGTGATCGGTGCGGCGTGCGGCCTGCCGTCGCTGCGCCTCGCATAGGCTCGCGCGTCGCCGCCGTCACCTGAGGATCAGATGCGCGCCTGGGATCGTCGAACGCTGCACACGCAGCGCAAGCTGCGTGACCGGCTCATCCACGAGCAGGTCCGCGACGGCGTCGGCCCGTTCTCGCCGTACTGGCGCGAGAAGCTGCACGAGCTGCGCATCCCGCAGGACGCCATCCGGTCCGCGCACGACCTCGTGCGGCTGCCCGCGATCGGTGAGCGCGACGTCTGCCCGGACGGTGACCCACGCGGCGCGGCGCGCCTCGTGCTGCAGGCCGACGAGGCGGGTTTCGCGGTCCACGCGGCAGGTCCGGATCTCCGCAAGGCGATCGCGCGTCGGCTGCTCGGGCCCGCGACGTATCGACGACAGGTCGAGGCGGCGACGCGACCCACGACCTACCACTGGGCGGGTCACAGCGTCGAGTTCCCGATCGCGTCCACGCGCCGCGACCTCGACCTCATTGCCCGCGCGGGAAACCGCGCGTGGCGCGTCCTCGGGCTGACGAGCGCGGACATCCTCGTCTCGGCCGTGCCGGTGGCGCCCCGCCTCGACCACCTCTTCTTGAGCTACGCCGCGCTCGCCGCGGGCGCGCCCGCGCTCTTTCCGCGCTCGCCGGGCGACGGAGTGCGCGAGGTCGCCGCGGCATTGGCACTCGTTCCCGCCCGAGTGCTCGCGTTGCCAGTGGGCGAGGCCGTCGACCTGCTCGCGGAGCTGGCGGCCACCGACCTCGACCTGAGTCGCCTGGGCGCGGTGCTGCTGGTCGGGCATCCGACCGCCGAGCAGCGGGTTGACGTTGCCGAGGCGCTGCTCGCGGCCGGCGCCGGGACCCCCGACGTGCTCGTCCTCGCCGGGCCACCAGAGGGACGGGTGTTGTGGGCGGAGTGCCGGCCCGGCGCGGTGCGCGGCGGCACCGGGCTGCACACCTATCCCGACCTCGACTTCCTCGAGCTGGCCGACCCGGAGAGCGGCGAACAGCTCGCCGCGGTCGGCGGCGGCGAGCTGGTACTCACGCAGCTGGGCTTCCGCGGCAGCGCACTGCTGCGCTGGCGCACCGGCGACCTCGTGCCAGGGCCGATCATGACCGACCCATGTCCCGCCTGCCGCCGCCGCGTCCCGCGGCTGCCGGCCGGGATACGTCCGGCGGCGCTGCTGCCGCAGGTGACTCTGGCGTCGCGCGCCGTTGACCTGCGAGCGGTTTCCGCGGCACTGGCCGGACGCAACGACATCGCCGACTGGCGCATCGAGATCGGGCGCTCCGAGCGCGACGGCGCGGACCAGCTGCTCGTCCTGATCACGCCGACGGTCGATGACCTCGCCGCGGCCGCGGTCGGGGTCTACCGCGACATCCGCGCGCTCGCCGGTGTGCGTCCGACCCAGGTCATCACGGTGGCGCCCGACCGGTTGGCCAATGGCGACGCGGGCAGCGTTGCCGTCACGTCAAGGATTCGCGACACGCGCCGTTAGGCTGGCGTCCCTGATGCCGCCGAACGCACCCGCCGCTGCCGGACACCCCGCCTTCGGGGTCGGTGCCGCCTACCTGGATCACGCCGCGACGACCCCGCTCCTGCCGGAGGTCGCGGAGGCCATGGCACCGTTCCTCGGCCCCGGCTACGGCAACGCCTCGTCGCTGCATGCGTCCGGTCGCCGCGCGCGGCGCGCCGCCGAGGAGGCCCGCGAGCGGGTCGCGCAGTCGCTCGACGCGCGCCCCAGCGAGGTTGTCTTCACCGGCGGCGGCACCGAGTCGGACAACCTGGCGGTCAAGGGTCTCTTCTGGGCGCGCCAGGCCGGGCCCGCGCGCCGGCGCGTGGTGGCGAGCGCTGTCGAGCACCACGCCGTACTCGACTCGGTCGAGTGGTTGGCCGCGCATGAGGGCGCCATCGTGGAGTGGCTGCCGGTCGACGCGACCGGACGCGTCGACGCGCAAGATCTCGACGTCGACGACGACGTTGCCCTGGTCTCGGTCATGTGGGCGAACAACGAGGTCGGCACGCTGCAGCCGATCGCCGAGCTTGCCGCGGCGGCCAGCGACCGGGGCGTGCCGTTGCACACCGACGCCGTGCAAGCGATCGGCGCGGTCCCGGTCAGCTTCGCCGACTCCGGTGCTGCGGCCCTGACTTTGTCGGGTCACAAGATCGGTGGTCCGCACGGCGTGGGTGCACTGCTGCTCCGCGCCGGCGTTGAGTGCGCGCCGCTGTTGCACGGCGGCGGCCAGGAGCGTGACGTGCGTTCCGGCACGCTCGACGTGGGCGCGATCGTCGGGCTAGCCACCGCGGTCGAGATCGCGACGAAGCAGCAGGCGGACCGGGCGCGAGCGCTCGCCGAGCTGCGGGACGCACTCGTCGACGCGGTTCGGGCCGTGGTGCCGGACGTGGTCTACAACGGCCACCCGACGGAGCGACTCCCCGGGTGTGCACACCTGTCGTTCCCCGGGTGCGAGGGTGACTCGCTGCTGCTGCTGCTGGATGCGCGCGGCATCGAGTGCTCGACCGGCTCGGCGTGTACGGCGGGAGTAGCGCGCGCGTCGCACGTGCTCCGTGCGATGGGGGTCCCCGAGGAGCAGGCGCGCGGCTCGCTGCGCTTCACGTTCGGCCATACGTCGACCCCGCAGGACGTCGCAACTGTCGCCGAGGCGATCGCGCCCGTCGTCGATCGCGCCCGCGCCGCGGGGCTCCGCGGCGCGCCGGCCCGACGTAGCGAGTAGTGCCGTGAAGGTTCTCGCCGCCGTGTCGGGCGGCGTCGACTCGGCCGTCGCCGCAGCGCGCGCGGTCGACGCCGGCCATGACGTGACGGCGGTTCATCTCGCGCTCGCCGCGCAGCCGCGCAGCGAGCGCGCCGGCGCGCGCGGCTGCTGCACGCTGGAGGACGCCCGCGATGCGCGGCGAGCTGCGGACGTGATCGGTGTCCCGTTCTACGTGTGGGACGTCGCGGAGCGTTTCCAGGCCGACGTCGTCGAGGACTTCGTCGCCGAGTACGCCGCCGGCCGGACGCCGAACCCGTGTCTGCGGTGCAACGAGCGCGTGAAGTTCAGCGCCGTGCTCGACAAGGCCCGCGCCCTCGGCTTCGACGCCGTGTGCACTGGGCACTACGCGCGGCTGTGCAACAGCGGGCGCGGTCGTGAGCTGCATCGGGCCGCCGACGCGGCAAAGGACCAGTCCTATGTGCTGGCCGTGCTCACCGCGGAGCAGCTGCGGCACGCGATGTTCCCCCTGGGCGCCGCGACGAAGACCGAGGTGCGCGCCGAAGCGGCGGCGCGCGGCCTGGCCGTCGCGGCGAAGCCCGACTCGCATGACGTGTGCTTCATCGCCAACGGCGATACCGCCGGCTGGCTGCAGGAGCGTCTGGGCCGCGTTCCAGGTCCGGTCGTCGACGCTCTCTCCGGCGCGGTCGTCGGCACCCACGACGGCGCCTTTGCCTTCACCGTCGGGCAGCGCCGCGGGCTCGGCGTGACGCGACCGGCGGCCGACGGCAAGCCGCGCTATGTGCTCGACGTGACGCCCGCGACCGCGACGGTCACCGTCGGGACCGCCGCGGCTCTCGACGTAACACGCATCGTCGGCAGCCGGCCGACATGGCCGGGAACGCGCCCGCCGCAGCGCTTCCGTGGCCTCGTGCAAGTGCGTGCGCACGGCGACGCGGTTGCCGCGACCGCGGAGCTCACTGACGACGAGCTGGTGGTCACGTTGGACGACGCCGTCCGCGGTGTGGCGCGTGGTCAGGCGCTCGTGGTCTACGACGGGACGCGCGTCGCGGCGGCCGCCACCGTCGAGCGCGCCGATAGGCTAAGCGCGTGAGCGAGGACGACGTTCGACTGACCGATCTCGAGGTCATCGCGCGCTACAGCATCGCCGTGCGGGCCGAGACGGCCGACCGCGCCGAACTGCTCGACGCGCTGCTTGCCGACGTCCTGTGGTTGCAGCAGGGCAGCGACGACTACCGTCGCGTCGCACCTGTCCGCGCCACCGCGGCGCGACCGCGCACCGCAGCGCGGCCGAGTGCACCCGCGCGACGCACGGCGGCAAAGCCGGCCAAGTCAGCGCGCGGGCGCCGGTAACAGCGCCGCGCGGAGTGGCCCGTCCCGAGCCGCCCTGGACCGGCGCGGCGACCGGAGTCGGCTCGCTGCCGCACCATGACCCGCACGCCGCGACAAGGTTCGTGTTCGACACGCTCGCCGAGCTGCCACACCTGCCCGAGCTGCCCGCGCGCGGGCCGGGTGCCGACACCGTCGGGCGCACGGCGGCAGTGCTTTCCGGCCTCTACGTCGATCGCCAACCGAGCGGTTGGCGGTTCGTCGCCCGGCCGGGTGTCGACCACCGGCGCGCGGTCGATTTCCTCGCGCGCGACCTCGACGCGCTCGAGGAGCACGCCGCTGACTACGCCGGGCCGCTCAAGCTGCAGCTTGCCGGCCCCTGGACGTTGGCGGCCGGCGTTGAGCTCACCCGCGGAGACCGCGCGCTCGCCGACCGCGGCGCGGTGCGCGATGTCGCCGCCGCGTTGGTCGAAGCGGTCCGCGCGCACGCCGCGGACGTGCAGCGCCGCGTGCCCCGCGCGCAACTCGTCGTTCAGCTCGACGAACCAGCATTGCCAGCCGTGCTGGCCGGCGCCGTACCTACCGCATCGGGCTTCGGTGCGCTGGCCCCCGTCGATGCCGCCGACGCGCAGAGCGCGCTCGCCGAAGTGCTGGCCAGCGCGGCCGAGACCGGCCCGGCCGGCGTGCACTGCTGCGCGGCGCAGCCACCAATCGCCCTGCTGCGGGACGCGGGTGCGAGATTCGTCAGCGTCGACCTCGCGCTCGTCGAACCCGCGGCTGACGACGAGCTCGGCGAGTGTGTCGCCGCGGGGATCGCACTGTGGTTGGGCCTCGTGCCGACGAGCGGCCGGGCGGCCGAGCTGGGGTCGGCCGCCCACCTAGCCGAACCCGCGCGCGCGCTCTGGGACCGACTGGGCTTCCCGCCGGACGAGCTCACCCGCGGCGTCGTCGTCACGCCCGCGTGCGGGCTGGCGGCGGCGACGGAGGAATACGCCGTGGCTGCGCTGAAGCGCACCGTGGAGATCGCCCGCGTCTTGGCGGAGGCACCGGAGCGCAGCAGCGTGTCGCGCCGATGACCCCCGGCGTCGACGGCGTCCCGGCCAAGACCGCCGCGCGTCACAGCGAGCTCAGCCAGGTCGTCGAGGAGCACCGCTACCGCTACTACGTCCTCGACGCGCCAACCGTTTCGGATGCCGAGTTCGACCAGCTGCTGCGCGAGCTCGAGCGCCTCGAAGACCGCTACCCGGCGCTGCGCATGCCCGACTCGCCGACGCAGCAGGTGGGCGGCGCTGCGTATACGACGCTCTTCACGCCGGTCGCGCACCTCGAGCGGCTGATGAGCCTCGACAACGTCTTCACCGACGACGAGCTCGCCGCCTGGGCCGCGCGCGTCGAGCGCGAGATAGGCAGCAACCGCGCGACGTACCTCTGCGAGCTGAAGGTCGACGGCCTCGCGGTGGACCTCGTCTACGAACGCGGCCGGCTCGTCCGCGGCGCGACCCGCGGCGATGGACGGACCGGCGAGGACATCACCGCAAACATCCGCACTCTGCAAGACGTGCCCACCCGGCTCGCCGGGCGCGCCCTGCCTGAACTGCTCGAGATCCGTGGCGAGGTCTACTTCCCGTCGACGGGGTTCGCGGCGCTCAACGAGTCGCTGGTTGCCGAGGGGCGCGCGCCGTTCGCCAACCCCCGCAACGCTGCCGCGGGCTCGCTGCGGCAGAAGGACCCGCGGATCACCGCGAGCCGCCCGCTGCGCATGGTCGTCCATGGGCTGGGCGCGCGTGCCGGCTTCGAGGTCGCGTCGCAGAGCGAGGCCTACGCCGCGCTGGGCGAGCTCGGACTTCCGGTGTCGACGCGGTTCTCCGTCTACGACGCACTGGGCGCGGTCTCCGGGTTCATCGGGGAGTGGGGAGAGCACCGGCACGACATCGAGCACGAGATCGACGGTGTCGTCGTCAAGGTCGACGCTTTCGCCCTGCAGCGCCAGCTGGGATCTACCGCAAAGGCGCCGCGGTGGGCGATCGCCTTCAAGTACCCGCCGGAAGAGGTCAACACCAAACTGCTCGAGATCCGGGTGAACGTCGGGCGCACCGGTCGCGTCACGCCGTTCGCGTTCATGGAACCCGTCCGCGTCTCCGGGTCGACCGTGACGCAGGCGACGTTGCACAACATCGACGAGATCCGCCGTAAGGGCGTCCTGGTCGGTGACACGGTGGTCATTCGCAAGGCGGGTGACGTGATCCCCGAAGTCGTCGGACCGGTCGTCGCGTTGCGTGATGGCAGTGAGCGCGAGTTCGTCATGCCGACGCAGTGCCCGGCGTGCGGGACAGAGCTCGTCCGCCCGGAGGGCGAAGCCGACACCCGCTGCCCGAACGTCGTCGGCTGCCCAGCGCAGCTGCGCGAGTCGCTGTTCCATTTCGGGTCGCGCGGTGCGCTCGACATCGAGGGACTGGGCTACAAGACCGCCGTCGCCCTGATCGACGCGGGCTACGTCCGCGACGTCGGCGACGTCTTCCATCTCACTGCCGAGCAGCTATCGAGCCTCGACGGCTTCGCCGACATCTCGGTGCGCAAGCTGCTGGCGGCGATCGACGAGGCTCGCACGCGCCCGCTGTGGCGGTTGCTCGTCGCCCTCTCGATCCGTCACGTCGGCGCGACGGCGGCGCAGGCGCTGGCCCGTGAGTTCGGGTCCATCGACGCGATTCGCGACGCGGACGCGGCGGATCTGGCCGTCGTCGAGGGGATCGGGCCGACGATCGCGCAGGCGGTCTCCGACTGGTTCGCCGACCCGCGGCACCGGGACATCTTGGATCGGTTGCGGTCCGGCGGCGCGTCGCTCGCCGACGAGTCGTCCGACGACGGGCCGCGACCGCTCGCGGGCGTGACGGTTGTGATCACCGGCGCCTTGTCGGCCTACAGTCGCGACTCGGCCACCGAGGCCGTCCAGGAGCGCGGCGGGAAGGTTTCGTCCTCGGTGTCCAAGAAGACCGACTTCCTCGTCGCCGGCGACGCACCCGGAACGAAGTACGACAAGGCCGTGAGCCTCGGCGTACCGGTCCTGGACGAAGCAGGCTTCACGTCCCTGCTCGCCGACGGGCCCGCCGCCTTCCGTTCGGACGCACCGGAATCGGCCGAATAGCGGAGTCAACCCGAGGCCGCGGCGGTCGATACCGAATCGACATCCGTGACTCCTGGGACGGCGCCGGCTCTCATGCAGCAAGACGCTCGTCAGCACGTTGGACCCTGGTTGAGCCCGTTCGGGGTTTACGTCGGAGTCACGACCGTCTTCGGCCTCGGCTTCTGCGCCGTCGTTCTCGGCGTCTTCGACGTCGGCACGCTCCAGACGATGGGCAGTGCCTTCTGGGCCGCGGCGGCCCTCGCCGTCGTCGCCGAGCTGCGGCCGCTCTTTACGGCGGGCAGCAAGGACGAGAACGGCATCTCGACGTCGACCGCGTTCGTCTTCGCGCTGCTGCTGCACTGGGGGCTCGCCGTCGCGCTGCTCATGCAGACGATCGCGACGATCACCGCTGACCTCACGAAGCGGAAGGCCTGGTGGCGCACGTCGTTCAACGTTGCGCAGTACTCCCTGAGCCTCGGCGCGGCCTACGCCGTGCTGGCATTTACCAACCGCTCCGCGACGGCCGCCACACCGCGCGGGCTGCACGGCGGCCGCGACCTGGCGGCGATCGCGGTGGCCGCCGCGGTGTACTTCGTCGCAAACGACGGGCTCGTCGGCGTAGCCGTTGCGCTGCGGTTCGGTGAGCGACTCCGCCACGTGCTCGCCAAGGATCTCGCGTACCAGCTCGTGACGACCGGGTCGCTGCTCGCGCTGTCGCCGCTCGTGGTGCTGGCCATGAGCACCAGCCCTGCGTTCGTGCCGCTGCTCCTGCTGCCGTTGCTCGCGGTCTACAAGAACGCCTCCGACTCGGTCGTGCGCGAGCACGAGGCGCTGCACGACTCACTGACCGGTCTGCCCAACCGCCAGCTGCTGCTCACGCGCGCCCGCGAAGCGCTGCACGACGCCGAGCGCAACGCGTTGCCCGTCGGGCTGCTGCTGCTCGACCTCGACCGGTTCAAGGAGGTCAACGACACCCTCGGCCACCACGTCGGTGACGTGCTGCTCCAGCTCGCCAGCACGCGCCTCGAAGGCGTGCTGCGCCCCGGAGACACCGTCGCGCGTCTCGGTGGCGACGAGTTCGCAATCCTGCTTCCCGCACTACGGGAACCCGACGCGGTCTATGAGGTAGCCAACCGGGTCCGCAGCGCGCTGCACGACTCGTTCAGCCTGCAGGGCATGCAGCTCGACCTCGAGGCGAGCGTCGGCATCGCGCTCTACCCGCATGACGCCAATGACTTCGAGGAGCTGATGCAGCGCGCCGACGTCGCGATGTACCTCGCGAAGGAGACGCGCAACGGCATCGAGCGCTACGACGCGGAACGTGACCGCAACAGCCCCGCGCGGCTGAGCCTGCTCGGTGAGCTGCGGCGCGCCCTCGACGACCAGGAGCTCGTCCTCCACTACCAGCCCAAGGCCGACGTGCTCACCGGACAGATCGTCGGGCTGGAGGCCCTGGTCCGGTGGCAGCATCCCGAGCGGGGCCTGCTGTATCCCGACACGTTCGTTCCGCTCGCGGAGCAGACCGGGTTGCTGCGCCCCCTCACCAACCGCGTGCTCGACCTCGCGCTCGCGCAGGCCGCGGAGCTGCTCGCGAGCGGGCGCCCGCTCCGGATGGCGGTCAACGTCTCCGTCCGCGACTTGCACGACGACACGTTCATCGACGGGCTCAAGCGGAAGCTCGACCACTACGGCGTGCCCGCCTCGGAGCTCGATCTCGAGATCACCGAGGGTGTCGTCATGGCCGACCCGGTCCGCACGCTCGCCAACCTGCAGGCGCTGTCCGACATCGGCGTCGGCGTGAGCCTCGACGACTTCGGCAGCGGCTACTCCTCGCTCGCCTACCTGAAGAAGCTGCCGGTGTCGGAGCTGAAGATCGACAAGGCGTTCGTGCTGCGCATGGACCTCGACGACGACGACGCGACGATCGTGCGGTCGACGATCGAGCTCGCGCAGGGCCTCGGGCTACGTGTCGTTGCCGAAGGGGTCGAGACCGCAGAGATCTGGCGGCAACTGCAGAAGCTCGGGTGTGACACCGCCCAGGGCTACTACCTGAGCCGCCCGCTCGCATCGGACGACCTGGTCACCTGGCTCGTGCGTCACGACCCGCGTGCGCCCAGCCTGCATGCCGTGCCCGACGACGACACGGGTGTCCTCACCGGATAACGGCTCCAGGCACGGTGCCCGGCCCCAGCGCGACCGTGAAGCGTTTCGCCCGCTTTCCAGCGTGCGCCCGTTCAGGGTTGCGCCAATGTGTCCCGCGAATTCGCGGTGCACGGTCGGTTCGTCCGTCCCTAAACTCGGCGCCCGTGGCGATCACCCGGGAAGAGGTTTCCCACCTCGCGCGACTGGCGCGCATCGCGATGGACGACGCCGAGCTCGACCACCTCGCGGAGCAGCTCGACGTCATCCTCGGCGCTGTCGCGCGCGTCGGCGAGGTCGCTGCTGACGACATCCAGCCGACGAGCCACTCAGTGCCGCTGACGAACGTCTTCCGGCCGGATGTCATCCAGCCGTCGATCGCGGCGGCCGAGGTGCTCGCCGTCGCGCCTTCGGCCGAGGGCGGGCGCTTCCGTGTCCCGCGGATCCTGGACGAGGAGCCGTGACCGGCGAGCTCACGAGCCGTACCGCTGCTGAGCTCGCCCGGCTGATCGCCGACGGCGAGTGCTCCGCGCGTGACGTTCTCGACGCCCACCTCGAGCGCATCGAGCACCTCGACGGCAAGGTGCACGCCTTCCTGCACGTCGACCGCGGCGGCGCACGCGCAGCTGCCGCCGCGGTCGATGAGGCGCGGGCGAACGGCGAGCCCCTCGCGCCGTTGGCCGGTGTGCCGCTCGCGCTCAAGGACGTGATCGTGCAGCGAGGGGTGCCGACGACCTGCGGCTCGCGGATCCTCGAAGGCTGGCTGCCGCCGTACGACGCGACCGTCGTCGAACGGCTGCGAGCAGCGGGCGTCGTCATCTTGGGCAAGACCAACATGGACGAGTTCGCCATGGGGTCGTCGACGGAGAACTCCGCGTTCGGCCCGTCGCACAACCCCTGGGACCTCGACCGGATCCCCGGTGGCTCGGGGGGCGGGTCCGCGGCCGCGGTCGCGGCCCGGTTCACCCCGCTCGCCATCGGCACGGACACCGGCGGCTCGATCCGGCAGCCGGCGGCGGTGACCGGCACGGTTGGGGTCAAGCCGACTTACGGCGGGGTGTCCCGCTACGGCCTCGTCGCGCTGGCGTCGTCGCTCGACCAGGCCGGGCCGTGTGCCCGGACGGTCCTCGACGCCGCCCTGCTGCACGCGGCGGTTGCCGGCCATGACCCGCGCGACGCGACCTCGATCGACCAGCCGGTCCCGCCTGTCGTCGACGCCGCCCGGCGCGGTGCCGCGGACGGCATCTCCGGCGTCCGGGTCGGGGTAGTGCGCGAGCTCTCAGGCGAGGGCTACCAGCGCGGCGTGCTGGACCGTTTCGACGCGGCCGTTGCCATCCTTGGCGACCTCGGCGCGAAGGTGGAAGAGGTCTCCTGCCCGCACTTCGGCTACGCCCTGCCCGCCTACTACCTCATCCTGCCGAGCGAGGCGTCGAGCAACCTCGCCCGGTTCGACGCGATGCGCTACGGCCTGCGCGTCGGCGATGACGGCGTGCACGGCGCGGAGGAGGTCATGGCACTGACGCGTGCGGCCGGCTTCGGTGCCGAGGCGAAGCGGCGCATCATCCTCGGCACCTACGCGCTGTCCGCCGGCTACTACGACGCCTACTACGGGCAGGCGCAGCGAGTGCGCACGTTGGTCACCCGCGACTTCGAGCGCGCCTTCGACACCGTCGACGTCCTCGTGTCGCCCACCACGCCGACGACGGCGTTCCCGCTGGGCGAGCGGGTCGACGACCCGATGGCGATGTACCTCGCCGACCTGTGCACCATCCCCTCGAACCTCTCGGGTGGCGCCGCGATGTCGGTGCCGTGCGGCGTCGCGCCCGAGGACGGGCTGCCGGTCGGGCTGCAGATCATGGCCCCCGCACTCGCGGACGACCGGCTCTACCGGGTCGGCGGCGCGTTCGAAGCCGAGCTCGCTAGCCGAAGTGGCGGGCTGGTCATCGACGGGGCGCCGGCGCTGTGACGGACACGCTCGCCACCGCCTACGACCCGGTCATCGGGCTCGAGACGCACGTCGAGCTCGGCACCGCGTCGAAGATGTTCTGCGGCTGCCCGACGGAGTTCGGCGCGGAACCGAACACCCAGGTGTGCCCCGTTTGCCTCGGGCTCCCGGGTTCGCTGCCAGTGACCAACGAGGCGGCCATCCGCTTCACCGTCATGATCGGGCTCGCGCTGAACTGTCGCATCGCGGAGTGGTGCCGGTTCGCGCGGAAGAAC
>JBHELW010000040.1:0-3554 GCA_046262915.1 Mycobacteriales bacterium
CGCGCGCCACTGGCGAAGATCGCGCGTGGCGAGGACCGAACGTTTCTCGCGGAGGTTCTCCCCGACGGGCGGATCATCCTCACTCCTGCCGTGACGGTCAGCAAAAGCCAGGCCACGTTGGACAATCGGCCGGACATCCTCGACGCCATTGACCGCTCCTACGCGGGTAACACCGTGCCCGGCGCCCGACCGAGGCGGCGTCGTCCGACGAAAAGTGCGCCCGCGCCGTCTCGCGCGCGCGTCAGGTGAGCGGCGCGCAGTTCCGCTACGAACAGGGAGCTGCCGCCGCCCTCGACCGGCTCGAGCGGCAGGTGCGCTGACGGCTGCGCAGTCGCTCGCGGTCAGCTCGTTTCAGCGAGTCGGCTAGCGGAAGGCCGACAGCGGCATCCGGCGGAAGAGGTTGTCGCCGATGCCGTTGACCAGTTCGTCCCAGCTCACGCTCACCCCGTCGCGCCCGACGGCGAGGCCGAGGTATTCGCTCGGCATGACGCCGCGCTTGCCACTCGTCGGCGTCGCGGAGTGCTGGGTGATGCGGGTCACCTCGCCGGCGCGGAACCGACGGCCGCGGCCGATGGCGAACGTTCGGCCGAACACGTCGTAGGGGCTGTCCCACGAGCCACCCGTGGCGCGGCGGTCGCGCCAGACGGCGAGCAGCCGGCCGTCGGGCAGGTAGGCGAGCGCGATGTGGTCGTGCTGGTTGCCACGACCGCGCGGGTCGTCGGAGACGTCGACGGGCGCGGACCAGGTGCGCCCGCTGTCCTCGCTGTGACGCAGCAGGATCCGCGCCTCGCCACTCCGGTCGTCCGGCCACGCGACGGCGATGCGCCCGCGCCGCCGCGGGTCCGCCGCGATGGCCGAGATCAGCTCGTCGACATCGGAGCCACCCTCGTCCGGCGAGCTCACTCGGTTGACGCTGTCATCGACGACGGTGCGCGTGAAGGTCAGCCCGCCATCGGTCGAGCGCGCGTGGACGAGTGTGATCTTCTCGGCGTTCGGGTCGTTCGGGAACGTCGAGGCGTAGGGCGACGCGGCGTAGACGATGTTGAGCGAACCGTCGGCGCCAACCGCGGGCATCTGCCGCGGATCCCACATCGCGCGCAGCGGACCCTCCGCGTCGACGCGCGACGTCGCGCTCCACGTGCGACCGCCGTCGCGCGAGCTGCGCATGTCGACGCGTGGTAGGTAGGGCTGGAAGAACATCGTCTCCCACGACAGGTAGAGCGTCCCGTCGCGCGGTCCGCCGGTCTGGTCGATGACGAGGAACGGCCGGTCGTGGTTGTACAGGTTGGCCTCGGAGCTGCTGAACGCGACGGTCGGCGGCTGCCAGGTGCGCCCGCCGTCGGTGGAGCGCCACAGCAGGAGCCGGAAGTCGGGCGGGTCGAGGCTCAGGTGCTGGCACATGAAGTACGCCGTGCCGCGGCGGTCGAAGACGATGCTCTGGTCCGCGCCGTGAATCTGCTGCGGGTCGATCCCGGCCTCGTCGGGGACGCTGCCCGGCGCGCTGATCGTGCCTCCGCGCCAGCTGCGGCCACCGTCGTGCGACGACCACACCGCGCAGTTGACGAGCCCGCGGCGGCTCACCGGAAAACTGTTCGGCCCCGCGATCGGTACGAACTGGTTGGACCCCACGATGACGTTCGCGGGGTTCCGCGGGTTGACCGCGATGAACTCCTCGCCCTCGGCGAGGCTGGGTGTCCGCGACACGTTGTGTACGGCGGAGTCACCGCGTCCGCCCGCACCGATCGCGGGTCCGGCGATCGCGACACCGGCGGCGGCGACAGCGACGACGAGCGCGCCGCGAAGTCTCATGCCGTCAGAGATTCGGCAACGGCCGCACGAGTCCTCGCGGAGCTGGGCGCGATGATCTGCGGGTGACCGACGAACTGGACGCGACCGAGGTCGGCGACGTGCGCGCGTTCTGGACGCGCCTCGGGCTCCCCGGCCTTGTCGACGCGCACGTGCACTTCATGCCGATGTCGGTCATGCGCAAGGTCTGGGCCTACTTCGACGCGGTCGCCATGCCCGACGGTGGCGGGTGGCCCATCGACCGCTACCGGGCCGACGACGCGAGCCGACTGGCGCAGCTTGACGCGTTCGGTGTGCGTGCCTTCCCCACGCTGATCTATGCGCACCGGCCCGACATGGCGCAGTGGCTCAACGACTGGGCGCGCGAGTTCGCGGCAGCGCATCCGCAGGTGCTGCAGACCGCGACGTTCTTCCCAGAGCCGGGCGCTGCGGCGTACACGAAAGCGGCGCTCGACGCGGGCGCGCGCGTCGTCAAGGTGCACCTGCAGGTCGGCGGCTACGACCCGCGCGACCCGCTGCTCGACGACGTCTGGGGGCTGATCGCCGACGCGCGCGTGCCGGTCGTCGCGCATGTCGCCTCCGGCCCAACCCCGGGCAGCTTCACCGGCCCCGGGCCGATCTCCGAGGTCTTGCGCCGGCACCCGCGGCTGCGCCTCGTCATCGCCCACCTCGGCATGCCGGAGTACGCCGAGTTCCTCGATCTGGCCGAGCGGCACGCGGACGTGTGGCTCGACACGACGATGGCGTTCACCGATTTCACCGAGCGCTACGTGCCGTTCCCCACGGAGGCGCGGGCGCGGCTCGTCGCGCTGCAGAACCGCGTCGTGCTCGGCAGCGACTATCCGAACATCCCGCATCGGTACTTGCACCAACTCGACGCGCTGCAACGGCTCGAACTCGGCGACGACTGGCTACGCGCGGTCTGTCACCACAACGGCACGCGGCTGTTCGAGCTGACCTAGGGCTACTTCTTGCCCTTCTTGGGCTTCTTGGTCTCCTTGCTGCCCTTGTCCTTGCTGCCCATGGCGGCGCACCCCTTCGCTCGGCGTCGGAGCCACGGTACTCACCACGCCGCGAGCGGTCACTGGACTTTGCTGGCACGGTGGGGGCGTGCAGATCTCCGTCGGCGGCGCCGTGCATGCGCTGCGCGTGCTCGCGGACGCGCGGTTGATCCGTCCCGTCCGCCCCGATGAGCTGGTGCGGCTGGCGCGGATCCCGATGCGCTGGGGATTCACGCCCGCGGCCGGGATCGCCGCGAGCGCGCTGCGCTATCCCGGCGAGCCTGCCGTCATCGACCCGGCGGGCGTGCTGACCTTCGCAGAGCTGCACGAGCGCAGCAGTGCGCTCGCCGACGGCCTCGTGGCGACCGGAGTGCTCCCCGGTGATCGGTTGGGGCTGCTGTGCCGCAACAACCGGGCGTTCGTCGAGACGACGCTCGCGGCGAGCAAGCTCGGTGTGCGACTCGTGCTGCTCAACACCAACTTCGCGGCACCGCAGCTGCGCGACGTCGTCGAGCGCGAGGGCGTGACGACGATCGTCTACGACGAGGAGTTCGCTCCCGTCGTAATCGCCGCTGAGCTCCCGGGGTGCCGGCGCATTTCGGCCGGCGCCGACCCGCGCGCCGGCAAGGTGGTCACGCTGGACGCGCTGGTGACGCACGGCGACCCCGACAACGTGGCGCCACCACCGAAGGCCGGCGGGGGAGTCGTGCTGCTGACGTCGGGGACGACGGGTCGGCCGAAGGGTGC
>JBHELW010000041.1:0-5301 GCA_046262915.1 Mycobacteriales bacterium
GTGATGGGCGAGTCGCTGCTCAGCGAGACATCGGCGTTGAAGCAGGGCGACGTCGCCGACTTCAGCAACTTCATGGGCGCCGTCATCGACGCGCGGTCGTTCGCGCGGCTGCGCGACCTCGTCGACCGGGCGACCGACGACCCCGAGCTCGAGTTGCTCGTCGGCGGGAGCTACGACGACAAGGACGGCTACTTCGTGCGGCCGACCATCTACCGCGGCTCCAACCCCGAGCACGAGTACTTCAAGACGGAGTTCTTCGGCCCGATCCTCACCGTCTTCGTCTACGCCGACAGCGACTACGACGAGGTGGTCTGGCAGGCGGCCGACTTCGCGCCGTACGCGCTTACCGGCGCGATCTGGGCACAGGACCGGCGCGCGGTCGTTGCGGCACTCGACGCGCTGCGCTTCTCGGCGGGCAACGTCTACATCAACGACAAGCCGACGGGTGCCGTGGTCGGGCAGCAGCCGTTTGGCGGCGCGCGCGCCAGCGGCACGAACGACAAGGCGGGGAGCTACCTCAACCTCGTGCGCTGGGTGAGCCCGCGCACGATCAAGGAGGTCTTCGTCCCGCCGACGGACTACCGCTACCCGCACATGGGCTGATCCGGCGCGGCCGTCGCGTCGTCGGCGCGACCGGTCTAGGGTCGGCGGCGGCGCGTGCGCCGTGCGCCGCGCTCGGGGGGTCCGCATGAACGCTCGAGCCGTTCTTGTCGCGACAACGGCAGTGGTCACTGTCGGGTGCAGCTCGTCGGAGCCGCCGGTCGCCGCGCCGAGCCGATCGACCGCGCAGCGCGTGACCGTGAACGTCGACTCCACCGTCACCGACTTCGGCGTCTCGTCGGCGGCGTACTTCCCCGACTACGTCACGGTGCACCCAGGCGACACCATCGACTTCACCCTGCAGCCGAGCGGTGACCCGCACACGGTCACCTTTGGGTCGCTTGTCGATGTGGGGCTCAAGAAGGCGCGAGAAGGAGATTCGGGAGAGGAGCCACTCGAGCTCGTCCAGATCCCGGACCTGATCCCAGCGGGCGCGTTCGCCGTCAGTCAGGGAACTGCGCAGCCGTGCTTTCTCAAGACCGGCGGTCCGCCACGTGAGCTCACCGCGGCATGCCCGCAGATGGCGCAGCCAGAGTTCGACGGCAGCTATTCGGTCTACAACAGCGGTTGGCTCGACGAGCGATCGCCGTTCAGCGTGAAGTTCGCGGCGTCAGTCAAACCGGGCGCCTACAGCTTCTTCTGCGCACTGCACCGCGCCGGCATGACCGGCGTGGTCAACGTGGTTCCCGCGGCGCAGCGCGTGCCGTCGCCGGCGGACGTTGCGGCGAACGGCGCGACGAAGCTCGGCGGGTTCGTCGACGGCCTGCGTGACGCGTACCGCGAGATGCAGTCCCTCGCGCCCGCTCGCGGGCAGGCGGGTGGTTACGCCGAGAGGGTCCTCGACGCGAGCATCAGCGAGTTCGGTCCCGCGCAGGCGAAGCTGAAGGTCGGCCAGTCGATGACCTGGACCTTCTACGGCAGTCACACGATCAGTTTCAACGTCGCGAGAACGGCGCCGGGCTTGCGCGAGCAGTCGGCGGATGGCGCCGTCCGCGTCAACCCGAAGCTGGTTGATCCGGTGCGCAGCGCCGGGATGCCGCGTCCGGTGCCGACCACCGCCGGCACCACCGTGATCGATGGTGGCTCGTGGGACGGTAGTGGCCCGAAGAGCAGCGGCCTCGTCTACTCGCGCCCGCCGGCGCTCCGGGCGTACCGGCTGACGTTCACCCGCCCCGGCACCTACTCCTACGTCTGCCTCGTCCACCCGCGGATGGACGGACGCGTCGTCGTCGGCTAGCGAGGCCGCGCACCGTGCCGTCGACCGCCGGCCGCTCGCTACTGTCGCGCGTGTGACCAGCGGCCGTAGCTTCGGCGAGGAGGGCGGCCGGCTCTCCTACAACGGTTATCTGCGCGTGCCCGAGCTGCTCGCGCAGCAGGTGCCGCAGTCGGACCCGCTTGCGCACGACGAGCTGCTGTTCATCACCGTGCACCAGGTCTACGAGCTGTGGTTCAAAGAGCTGCTGCACGAGCTCGAGGCCGCCCGCGACGCGATGCTCGCCGGCGACGCGTACACCCCGCGGCACCTGTTGCAGCGCTGTCACGTCATCGAGCGCGTGCTGATCGAGCAGGTCGCAGTGCTCGAGACGATGACGCCGCAGGACTTCTTGGCCTTCCGCTCACTGCTCGCGCCGGCGAGCGGCTTCCAGTCGGTGCAGTTCCGCGAGCTCGAGTTCCTCTCCGGGGCAGGCGACCCGGGTTTCGTGGACCGGCTGCGCGACATCGGCGAGGACGAGCGCGCCCGGCTCAAGCGGCGGCTCGCGGAGCCGACGTTGTGGGGCGCGTTCTGCGCCCTGCTCGAGGCGCGCGGTCTGCCGATGGGCGACGAACTCGCGCGCCGCGAGAGTTTGCTGACCGTCGCGCGCAACCGCACGCCGTACGGCGACCTGTGGGACGTCTCGGAGGCGCTGGTCACCCACGACGAGATGGCAGTGCAGTGGCGGATGCGCCACGTCGACATGGCGGAGCGGCAGATCGGGACCAAGTCCGGCACGGCCGGCTCGAGCGGCGGGCCATACCTGCGCAGTCGCCTCGCGATGCGCTACTACCCGGAGCTGTGGGAGCTGCGCACCTACCTCTAGCGCTCTAGCGCGACCAGGGCGTCTTGGGTCGCGGCTGCATCACGCCGTCGACCTCGATGTCGGTGCGCTCGTTGTAAAACGCGACCCGGCCGCGCACGTCGTCGGCCTCGCGGCGGACCACGTCGTCGTAGGTCCAGGCGACGTCGGTCGCGAGCTCGCCGCCGACGCGGGCGGACCAGTGCGCGGCTTCGCCCTTGTAGGCGCACTGGGTGCGCGTCTCGCTCGGCTCGAGCACGTCCATGTTCACGTCGCTGCGCGGCACGTAGTAGCGGATCGGCAGCCCGGTCTCGTAGAGCGCGATGGCCGCGCGCGACTCCGCGAGCGTTGCGCCGTCCAGTGACACGCGCACGAGCCGCGACGTCGGCAGGCAGTCGATGCGGTGGTAGGGATCGCGCGGGTGCACGAAGACCTGCTCGTCCTCCTCGTACCAGGCGTCGGCCGCGTCCCACGCGACGACAACGTTGCCCCCGACGTGCGGATCCGGCTCGGCCTCGATGCGCACGTCGGCGCGCGGGAACGAGTAGCGCGCCAGCTTCCGCGACTCGTGCACGAGGCTCACGTCGTCGCTCTCGACGATCGTCGCGCCGTCCTTCGTCGCGCGCACCCGCCGCCGGAGCGGCTCGACGTAGACGACGTCACGGGGAGCGTCGAAGCTGAACGTGCCAGCGGGTCGATGGCCGAAGGGGCTGCTGCCCATTGTCAGGCTCATGCCGCGATCATCTCGCGCCGCGCAGGACTCGCGTCCCTTCGCCGGAATCACTGTTTGACGGGGGAGGTCCCATGCGCCGTATCGGTCTCGCGGCCACTGCAGCGGCCGCGGTACTTCTGCTTGCGACGCCGTCGTCGGCGGCGCCTGACCGGTCGGTGACCTTGTCACGCGGAACGCGTACTGCGTCCTGGCACAGCGGTTTTCTCGTTGGCACCAACCTCGGATTCGCGCCCCTTTACGCGCTGACCCGTTGCCTGGACTGGCCGTTCAGCTGCGACGACACGCTCATCAGGCTGACGGGCCCGGGTGACCTCACGGTGACCGTGGCTGGTCCGGCGACCGGCCCCGACGCTGACTTCATCCTTCAGGGGTTCGATCTCTTCCTGTTCCGCAGCGACGCCGCGGGAACCACGGGCGCCGGACTGACGACGACCAGGTCGCGAGGCTCCGGCAGCGCTCACGCGGCGTCGTACACCGCCAATCGCCTCAGAGCTGGCCACTACCTGGCGCAGGTCTGGCGGTCGGAAGGTGTCGCCGACTACAACGGCACGGCAGTGTTCAAGCCCACGAAGTAGGTCCACTGCTGTCGGCGCAGGTCTTCGCGCCGCGCGTTGTGGGGAGTTCCGAGCGGGTTATGGCTCCCTCAGAGCTCCCCACATGGGCGGATGCCAGCGTGGTGTCTTATCCGAGGGCAGGTCACCCGGTCGGGGCAAGGTTTGTGCCCCCGAACGGCGAAGGAGTGCACATGGCCGACATCGACGCGGTCCGGGCTCGCCGTATCGCGGCTAGGGCCACCCTCGCCGCGGCGAGTGCGCTGGCGATCGCCGTCGCCACGGGCGCGCTCGCACTGCCGGCGGAGCGCAGCCCGCGAGCCGCGTCCTCCCGCCGTACGCCGCCGCCGGGCCAGCCGCTTCGGGTCAACGTCCGCGCCCGGCCCGAGACCGCTCCTCCGGGCGACCCCGTCAACGTGATCGTCAAGGTCAGCGACGGCGACGGCCAGATCCTCGGCATCCGCGTCGACTACGGCGACGGCGCCTCCGACGCGCGCAACCGCCCGCCGCAGTGCCCGTCGCCGTCCTCGGGAGAGCGCAGCGGCAACTCGACGAACCGAACGGTGCACTTCCAGCACCGCTACGCCGCGGCCGGGACCTACACGATCACCGCGGTCGTCCGGACCGGTGGCTGCGGCGCGGCTGACGAGCGGGCGAGCGCCCGTACGACGGCGACGATCGACCCGAACGCCCCGTCCGCGTCGCCGCGACCCTCCGGGTCGCGACCACCGAGTCCGCGCCCGACGCCCCGCCCGAGCCGCTCACCCAGCGCGCGGCCGAGCGGTTCACCGAGCCAGCGCCCGAGTCCCCGCCCGAGTCGATCGCCCACCGGCTCGCGCAGCCCGCGCCCGAGTCGCTCGCCGACGCCGACGTCGCCTTAGCCCCGCGTGGGACGAAGCGTTGCGGTAGCCGAGTAGTTGCCCGGGCCCTCCATGTACTCCACCTCGACGAGGTAGTAGCCCGGCGTCACGCGCTCGACGGTCTTTCCATCGCGACCTTGCTTGTAGGGCTCTGGCTTCCCGATCCGCCCACTCGCGTCGCTTCGGTAGAGGTTGACGCGGAGTGAGCTCCAGTACGGAATGGCGCGGCTGGGGTCTATTTCGACGCGCAGGGTCAACGCGCCCGGCGCCGTGATCCGGAGCAGCGTCTCGTCGCATCCATGTACGGCCTCGAGGCAGCGCGTCGTGCGTTCATAGGGACCAGGCGAGCCCAGATAGGTGCCGACCCCCGTGTCGCCGGTCCAGGAGGCGGTACGAGAGTCGCGGGACAACTTCACAGATCTGTCCGGCGCAGCCGACGCCCCGGAAGCGAACGCCACGACGGCGGCAGCTGCGGTGGCGGCCAATACGGGCCTACGCATGTG
>JBHELW010000042.1:0-3093 GCA_046262915.1 Mycobacteriales bacterium
GACACGATCGTTACGCCGGCCGGGAGCGTGTCCGTGATGCTGACGTTCGTCAGCGTGTAAAGGCTCTGTGCCGTCGCGGTGACCGCGAGGTCGTACGTCGACACCTGGCCCACGACGGGCGGGTTGGCGCCGCTGACGAACGTGGCGGTCTTGGCGAGCGCGAGAGAGCCGGCGAACGTGATGGGCGGGACGACGTTGAAATTGACCGTGTTGCCGATGAACAGGTCCTTGTT
Source organism: Mycobacteriales bacterium (assembly GCA_046262915.1). Taxonomy (GTDB): domain Bacteria; phylum Actinomycetota; class Actinomycetes; order BP-191; family BP-191; genus JBHELW01. The sequence goes on from JBHELW010000042.1 coordinate 234, forward strand.
CAGGGCCTCTGGGTCGTTGTTGTTGGTGCCCGTCCCGAAGAACATCTGCACGGGCGTCGACGCCGTGATCCCACACGTGGCGAGCGACGAGAGCGGCACGGTGAACGTCATCCGGAAGAGCGTCCCGTCGGCTACGACGCTCAGCTCGCCATCGGTAATCGCCTGCGCGGCGCTCTTCGTGTAGTTGTCCGTGAGGGCGCCAGCGCACTTCGCGTAGATGGTGTCCGTCGCGTTGCCGCCCTTCGCGAGCACGCCGACCGTCGCCACCCACACGCCGTTGACTGCCAGCTGGACGTTGTAGTTACCGCCGTCCAGCGGGGCGGAGACCCCGCCTGTACGCGGGTCTGCGGCAAGGACGAACCCGAAACTGATCGTCGTGCCGTCAGACCCGGCGTACGCCGACGCGCCCGACGTGTTGCACGCCATGTCGACGGTCGTCGGGCTCTCGTCGCCCAACGGATCGCAGATCGGCGACCCGGTTACCCCGACGACGGGCACCAGGGGATACGTGGGAGCGGCCGCCTCCGCTGCGTGGGCCAGCAGGGCAACCACGAGCAGGCTGGCCGCAGTGACGACGAAGGTCGCCACCAGCCGGCCGGCGGGTCGAACCACCGGCGGTCTTGGCCGCTGCATCGGGTACCTCCCCTCAGCGCACGCGGGCAGGAGTCATCGCCGCATCTAACTAGTTCGTCCGAACCAACGAGCGAGCGCAGGTAAAGCGCGCACGAACCGCTCCCGCGTCCGGATTTCCGTACTCCCAGCCGTCACGCGGCCACCGGTTGGCGCAACTTCCGCTACGCCGAACGCACATGCCGCGGGTCGACCGCGCGTCGGCGGGCACAATGGCGCCCATGACGCAGACGAGCGAAACCGGACACCCGCCGATCACTATCGACGACGACGGCACTCCGGTCGGCGGCGGGACGGACCTCCGGGACGGCGACGAGGCCGCATCGCTCACCGACCTCGTCGAGCAACCGGCAAAGGTCATGCGAATCGGGGCGATGATCAAGCAACTCCTCGACGAGGTGCGCGCCGCGCCCCTGGACGAGGCAAGCCGAGTGCGGATGCGCGAGATCCACGAGAAGTCGATCAAGGAGCTCTGCGAAGGGCTGTCACCCGAGCTGCGCGACGAGCTGTCCCGGCTGAGCCTGCCCTTCCAGGACGGCACCCCGAGCGACGCCGAGCTGCGCGTCGCTCAGGCGCAGCTCGTCGGCTGGCTCGAGGGCCTCTTCCACGGGATCCAGACGGCGCTGTTCGCCCAGCAGATGGCCGCGCGGGCCCAGCTCGAGGAGATGCGCCGCCGTGCGCTGCCGGGTCCGGCCGGTGGGAGCGAGTCGCCACGTTCGGGGCCGTACCTCTAGACCGCTACGCCGGAGGCGCGAGCGCCTCGTCCGTAACGTCGAGCGTCAGCACGCCGTAGCGCTCGGGTGCCGCTTCTACTTCGGCGACGACGCGCTCGTCGTCCGCGGCGGCGACGGTCAGCGGGGTGACCGCCTCGCCCCGGGACTCGACCAGCTCGCCCGCCTGCAGCGACCGCGGTGCCTTCTCCACCTGCGTGGGCGCCTCGAGCTCTGTCGTGACGACGCTGAGGTCCTTGAACTTCCGGGCCGTCACGAAGACGCGGCCCTCGAGAGTGCCGACCGCGTCGTTGTAGGCGCCGACCGCGCGGTCCAGGTTGCGGCCGACCTTGTCGACGTGCTCGCCCATCTTCGACAGCCGCTCGTAGAGCTCTTTGCCGAGGTCACAGACCTGCTGCGCGTTCTCGGCGAGCGCCTCCTCGCGCCACCCCAGCGCGATCGCCTTGAGGTGGGCGATGAGCGTCGTCGGGCCGGCCAGGATGACGTTCTTGCCGAAGCCGTACTCCATGAGACCCGGCTCCTGGTCGAGGGCGTCGGCGAGGAACGCCTCGCCCGGGATGAACAGGATCACGTAGTCCGGGCACGGGTCGAACCGAGTCCAGTACTCCTTGGCCGACAGCGCGTCGATGTGGCTGCGCAGCTGCTTGGCATGCTCCCGGAGCTTGGCCTTCCGGGTGGCGTCGTCCGGCGCCTCGGCCGCCTCGAGATAGGCGACCAGCGGGACCTTCGAGTCGACGACGACGTTGCGGTGACCCGGCAGCTTGACCACGAGGTCGGGCCGGAGCACCCCGCCGTCGGCGCCGGTGTTGCTTGTCGCCTGCTCGACGAAGTCGCAGTGGTTGACCATGCCCGCGAGCTCGACGACCCGGCGCAGCTGCACCTCGCCCCAGCGGCCACGCACGTTGGGGGCGCGCAGCGCGTCGGCGAGTGACTTGGTCTGGTCGCGCAGCTTGTCCTGGGTCTCCACCAATGCGCGGACCTGCTCCGACATCGTCGCCTCGGCGGTCTGCCGGGCCGCTTGGAACGTGTGCAGCTGGTTCTCGACCTTGACCAGTGACTCGCGGAGCGGCGCCACCAGGTGCTCCACGGCCTGCTTGCGCTGCTCGAGGTCGCCCCGGGCTTCGACATGGGCCTTCTGCAAGCTCGCGTTGGCGAGCTCGAGGAACTGCTGGTTGTTCGCGCGCAATGCATCGGCGGACAGGGCCGAGAACGACTCGGCGAGCTTGGCCTGTGCGCCCTCGACCATCGCCACCTTGTCGGCAGCGGCCCGCCGTTCGTAGTCGAGCTCGGCCTCGAGACGCCCGATCTCGGCCTGCTTGGCGGCGACCACCGCCGACCCGCGGCTGGACGCGACCAGCACCCCGATGACGGCACCAGCCGCCGCGGCAAGGACCAACGCGATGACGACAGGAATCAGCATGTGCCGAATGCTGGCAGCCACCACCGACAAAACGGCGGCGCAACGCCGCTAGGCGTGCACGACTGGAGAAGCCAGCCGT
>JBHELW010000043.1:0-7604 GCA_046262915.1 Mycobacteriales bacterium
TACGTCGCGCTGTCCTATGCGATGTAACCCGATGGCACCGAGGGGGTCCAATCGGTTGATGGACGTCGACCCGGCCATCGTGCGCGCGTGCCAGCGCGGTGACGCCGGCGCGCTGGACGAGCTGGTCCGGACGACGTACTCAGACGTCTACGCGCTCGCGCTGCGCCTGCTGCGCAACCGCGAAGACGCCGCCGACGTGACGCAGGAGGTCTACGTGCGCGTGCTCCGCTCGGTCGCGGGCTTCCGCGGCGACGCGGCGTTCGGGACGTGGCTGCACCGCGTCACGGTGAACGCGGCGCTGACCGCCCTGCGCAAGCGCGGCCGGACCGCACACCCGACGCTCGAGCCGTTCGCGATGCCCGGCGAGCAGTCCGCGCTGACCGTGGTCGATCCGACGGCGGGGCCGGCCGAGCAAGCCGAGCGTGCTGAGCTGCTCGCGCGCGCGGAGGCCGCGGTGGCGGCGTTGCCCGAGTCGGCGCGGACGGTCGTCGTCCTCCGCGACATCGAAGGCCTATCGACCGCCGAGGTGGCGGCGCGCACCGGGCTCACCGAAACCGCAGTCAAGGTCCGGCTCTTCCGCGCGCGCAACCGGCTGCGGGACGCGCTCTCAGACACCACTGTGCGCCCGCTGCGCGCGCGAAGGGGAACAGCATGACGACCAACCGACCGACCGAGCAGGTCGTCCCGGCGGCCTGTGCCGCCGTCCGCCTAGACCTGCCCGGCCTAGACGGCCATGAACTGACGACCCGCCGGGTGACCGAGTTGCGCGACCACCTCGCGGGGTGCGTCGAGTGCTCCGAGCTGGCCGCGTCCTACCGCGCCGTACGCCGGACGCTCGCCGAGCTGCACGACATGCCGGTAGCGCCGCCGCCCGCGCTGCTCGACTCGCTGCTCGACCGCGTCTCCGCACCGGGGGTGCGGGAGCGAGCCGCCGTTCTCGGCCGTGGTGCCATCAGTGGCGCGCGCCCAAAGGTCGTCGCCGCCGGAGCGGGCATCGGCGCCCTCGCGGCGGCCGGACTCGGGTTCGCCGCCTGGCGCGTCGTTCGCGCCCGCCGTAGCGCCGCTGCAGCCTGAGCCGCTGCCAGGCCGGTTGGCCGGCTCGGGTGCCCGCCGTAGACTCAACCGCGTTTGGGCATGTGTGCTGGCGTCCGCGTTTGGCCGGTGGCACGACGACAGAGGGCAGTAGCTCAACTGGCTAGAGTTCCGGTCTCCAAAACCGGCGGTTGGGGGTTCGAGTCCCTCCTGCCCTGCGCAACGACGACTCCGCGACGGGACGAGGACGAGTGAGCACGACAACGACCACGACGACACCCGCGGCGCCCAAGCCGGCGCCCGCCGCGGGCGGTCGTGGTGGTCGCGCACCGGGTCGCCCGGGGCGGCTGTCGCGGATCGCCCTTTTCTACCGCGAGGTCGTCGCGGAGCTCCGCAAGGTGATCTGGCCCACGCGGCACGAGCTCATCAGCTACACCGCGATCGTGCTCGTCTTCGTCATCGGGTTCATCCTTATCCTTGCCGCGCTCGACTTCGCGTTTACCAAGGGCGTCCTCGCCGTCTTCGGCTGATGTCCGACCGACTCTGCTGACCGCAAAGGAACTCGCTACGTGTCCGAAAGCACGCCGTTCTCGCACGCACCGACCACCGAGGCGCCCGCGGTGGCGGCGACCGGCGAGCTGCCCGATGTAGACGCGGACTCGCTCGCGGACCCCGCGGTCAGCACCGACCCGTTGGGCGCGGAGAGCGGCGCTACCCCGGTCGAGACCGACGACGCGGCCGCGGCCGAGCCTGCACCGGATGAGTCGACCGCGGCCGAGCCCGCACTCGATGAGCCAGCCGCCGACGCGCCAGCGGCCGAAGCGCCGGCTGCGGACGAGCCCGCACCCGATGAGCCAGCCGCCGAAGCGCCAGCCGCCGAAGCGCCAGCGGCCGAAGCGCCGGTGGCCGACGAGGGTGACCCTTACGCCGCAGACGACGCGCTCACCGCGGCGGCGCTCGGCGGGCTGCCGGGCGATCTCCCGGCGTTCGCCGGGTCCGACAGCTCCGAACTGCCCGGCAACGACGTGGCGGCGGACACCGCAGACGTGACGGCCGAGTACGCAGCGGCGGCCGCGGCAAGCAACGGCGCAACGCCGGCCGATGCGGCAGCGCTTGACGGCGCCGCTACCGAGCGGGCCGAAGTCAGCGGCGATGGCGAGGCTGACCTCGAGGCTGTCGACGGGATGAGCGCGGCGACCGCCGCGGCGGACGAGTTGGCGCGCGTCCTCGAGGGTGCGCCCGGCGACTGGTACGTCGTGCACTCCTACGCGGGCTACGAGAACAAGGTGAAGGCCAACCTGGAGAGCCGGATCACCTCGCTCAACATGGAGGACTTCATCTTCCAGATCGAGGTGCCGACCGAGGAGGTCTCCCTCGTCAAGGGCGGCAAGCGGCAGACCGTGCAGCAGAAGGTGTTCCCGGGATACCTCCTGGTGCGCATGGACCTGACCGACGAGTCGTGGTCCGCGGTGCGCAATACGCCGGGAGTCACCGGCTTCGTCGGTCAGACATCCCGGCCGTCGCCGCTGTCGAAGGCAGAGGTGCTGCGGATTCTCGCGCCGCCGCCGGAGAAGCCGAAGCCGCAGCCCAAGCTCGACTTCGAGGTGGGCGAGTCGGTTACCGTGATGGACGGGCCGTTCGCGACGCTGCCCGCGACCATCAGCGAGATCTCGCACGAGGGCCAGAAGCTCAAGGTGCTGGTCTCGATCTTCGGCCGCGAGACGCCGGTCGAGCTCGCCTTCAACCAAGTCACCAAGCTCTAGAGGACGACGATGCCCCCGAAGAAGAAGCTCGCGGCGATCATCAAGCTGCAGATCAACGCGGGCGCCGCGACGCCGGCTCCCCCCGTCGGCCCGGCGTTGGGCCAGCACGGCGTCAACATCATGGAGTTCTGCAAGCAGTACAACGCCGCCACCGAGAACCAGCGCGGGCTCGTGATCCCGGTCGAGATCTCCGTCTTCGAGGACCGCTCGTTCACGTTCGTCACAAAGACGCCGCCGGCCGCCGTACTGCTCAAGAAGGCCGCGGGGGTCGAGAAGGGCTCCGGCGTGCCGCACAAGACCAAGGTCGGCACCGTCTCGCGCCAGCAGGTGCGCGAGATCGCGCAGACGAAGATGCCCGACCTCAACGCGGTCGACCTTGACGCCGCCGAGAAGATCGTCGCGGGCACGGCGCGCTCGATGGGGCTGACCGTTCGCGACTAGCCACGCAGGTGTGGGAGGGCCGACCCGGCCCGCGATGACCACGAGACGACAAGGAGTACGTCGTGCAGCGCAGCAAGGGTTACCGCAAGGCGGCCGAGCTCATCGAGCCCGACCGCATCTACTCGCCGCTCGAGGCCGTGCGGATCGCCAAGCAGGCGACGCCGACGAAGTTCGACGCGACCGTCGAGGTGGCGATGCGCCTCGGCGTCGATCCCCGCAAGGCCGACCAGATGGTGCGCGGAACGGTCAGCCTCCCGCACGGGACGGGCAAGACGGTGCGCGTGATCGTCTTCGCGACCGGCGACAAGGCGGCCGAGGCCGAGGGCGCGGGCGCCGACGTCGTCGGCTCTGACGACCTCATCGAGCGCATCCAGGGTGGCTTCCTCGACTTCGACGCCGCCGTCGCGACGCCGGACTTGATGGGCAAGGTCGGTAAGATCGCCCGCATCCTCGGGCCGCGCGGGTTGATGCCGAACCCCAAGACCGGCACCGTCACGGCCGACGTCGGCAAGGCGGTCGGTGACATCAAGGGTGGCAAGGTCAACTTCCGCGTCGACAAGCAGGGCAACCTGCACTTCGTCATCGGCAAGGCGAGCTTCGAGGAGCGCGCCCTTGTCGAGAACTACGCTGCGGCGCTCGACGAGGTGCTGCGCGCGAAGCCGTCGACGGCGAAGGGCCGCTATCTGCGCAAGGTCACCCTGACGACGACGATGGGCCCGGGCATCCCCGTCGACGCCAACCGCACGCGCAACCTCATGGACGACGTCACCGGACAGGGCAGCGCAAAGGACGCGGCGGCGTAGCGGCGTTTGCGGCTCGCGCGCGGGCCGCCGTACCCTGTCGAGAAGCCACAGACCGCTGGTCGCCGTGTCCGCACGGCTGAAAGCCCCGCTCCCGAGCGGGCGACCCGCGCAGGCGTGAGGTAGCAACTGGTCCGGCAGCCGGACCCGACGCCCCGCGCACCTGCGCCGGGGCGTCTTTTCGTGGTGGGCGACCGACGCACCCGAGAACGGAGCCGCATGGCCAGGGCAGACAAGGCAGCCGCCGTCGCCGAGATCACCGACGCATTCCGCGACTCTGCTGCCGCCGTGCTCACCGAGTACCGCGGACTGACCGTCTCGGAGATCACCGAGCTACGCCGCGCGCTCGGCGCCAACGTGAGCTACTCCGTCGTGAAGAACACGCTCACGAGGATCGCCGCGCGCGACGCGGGTCTCGCCGACCTTGAGTCGCTGCTGACCGGGCCAACCGCGATCGCGTTTGTGAAGGGCGACCCGGTCGAGGCGGCCAAGGGGCTGCGCGACTTCGCGCGGGCGCACCCTTCCCTCGTCGTCAAGGGCGGCGTGCTCGATGGGCGGCCGATCTCGGTCAAAGAGGTCAGCACGCTCGCGGCCCTGGAGTCGCGCGAGGTGCTGCTCGCCAAGCTGGCCGGTGCCATGCAGGGCGCCCTGCAGCAGGCCGTCAACCTGTTGAACGCGCCGCTGTCGCAGCTCGCCCGGCTCACGGGCGCGCTGCGCGACAAGGCCACGGCGGACCCATCGGTTCTCCGCGGCGGTGCCGGCACGCCCGAGCCGGAGGCGCACGCGGCGCCGGAGCCAGTGGCCGACGCGCCGTCCGAAGCACCCGACGACCCGAGCGAGGCACCTGCGGCGGCTAGTGCGCCCGCCGCCACAGAAGCGACCATCGACGCAACCGAGGCACCCGCACCCGACGCCGTCTGACCGACGTAGCCGCCGGCACCTGTTAAGGAAGGACACACCGCAATGCCCAAGATGAGCACTGGCGACCTGCTCGACGCGTTCAAGGAGATGACGCTGATCGAGCTGTCCGAGTTCGTGAAGGAGTTTGAGGACACCTTCGGCGTCACGGCGGCAGCGCCCGTGGCCGTCGCAGCCGCGCCCGCGGCCGGTGGCGCGGCGGCCGGTGGTGACGGCGGCGGCGGTGCCGAGGAGCAGGATGAGTTCGACGTCATCCTCGACGCCTCCGGCGACAAGAAGATCCAGGTCATCAAGGAGGTGCGCGCGCTCACGAACCTCGGCCTGAAGGAGGCCAAGGACCTCGTCGACGACGCGCCGAAGCCGGTCCTGGAGCGCGTCAACAAGGAGGCCGCCGACAAGGCGAAGGCCGCCCTCGAGGGCGCCGGCGCCACGGTGACGGTCAAGTAGCCACCCGCCGCCGAGCCCGCGCGCTGCGCTGCCGCCTTGACGGCGGCGGCCCCGCGGGGGCAGGCTTCGGGGCGCACGTGATCTACCCAAAGAGCACCGCTCTCGACAGCGGTCTAGCGCGAGGCTAGACTGCCCGTTTGCCCTGCCTGCATTTCCCTCCGGTCGCTTCATATAGCGGGAGCCCGATCGGAGGGCATTGCCGCGTGCCCACCTCTTGCTCGCTGGCCCGGAAGGACGTTCGTTGGTCGCCTCCCGCACCCCGTCCCGTGTCTCGTTCGCCAAGATCCGTGAACCGCTGGAAGTCCCGAACCTGCTCGCCCTGCAGACCGAGTCGTTCGACTGGCTGATCGGCTCTGACGCCTGGAAGGCGCGGGTCAAGGAGGCGCAGGCCGCCGGCAAGGCGGCGCCGACCGTCTCCGGCCTCGAGGAGATCTTCGAGGAGATCAGCCCGATCGAGGACTTCTCCGGGTCGATGTCGCTGTCGTTCCGCGACCACCGGTTCGAGCCGACGAAGTACTCCGTCGAGGAGTGCAAAGACAAGGACATGACCTACGCCGCGCCGATGTTCGTCACGGCGGAGTTCACCAACAACACGACCGGCGAGATCAAGAGCCAGACGGTCTTCATGGGCGACTTCCCGATGATGACGCCCAAGGGCACGTTCGTGATCAACGGCACCGAGCGCGTCGTCGTCTCGCAGCTCGTGCGCTCGCCCGGCGTCTACTTCGACCGCAGCCTGGACAAGGCCACGGACAAGGACGTCTACGCCTGCAAGATCATCCCGAGTCGCGGTGCGTGGCTCGAGTTCGAGGTGGACAAGCGCGACACCGTCGGCGTTCGCATCGACCGCAAGCGCCGGCAGTCCGTGACGGTGCTGCTGAAGGCGCTTGGTTGGGACGACGCCAAGATCCTCGAGCGCTTCGGCCACTTCGAGTCGATGCGCGCGACGCTGGAGAAGGACCACACCGCGTCCACCGAGGACGCGCTGCTCGACATCTACCGCAAGCTGCGCCCGGGTGAGCCGCCGACGCGGGAGTCGGCGCAGACGCTGCTCGACAACCTGTTCTTCAACTCCAAGCGCTACGACCTCGCGAAGGTCGGCCGCTACAAGATCAACAAGAAGCTCGGCCTCGACGCGCCGCTCAACCAGGGCGTGCTGACTGAAGAAGACGTCATCGCGACGATCGACTACATCGTCCGCCTGCATGCGGGCGAGGCCGGCTACGAGACCGACGACATCGACCACTTCGGCAACCGCCGGCTGCGCACGGTGGGCGAGCTCATCCAGAACCAGATCCGGCTCGGCCTCGCGCGCATGGAGCGCGTCGTGCGCGAGCGGATGACGACCCAGGACGTCGAGGCGATCACGCCGCAGACCCTCATCAACATCCGTCCCGTCGTGGCGTCGATCAAGGAGTTCTTCGGGACCAGCCAGTCCTCGCAGTTCATGGACCAGACCAACCCGCTCTCCGGACTGACGCACAAGCGCCGCATGTCCGCGCTCGGCCCGGGTGGGCTCTCGCGCGAGCGCGCGGGCTTCGAGGTCCGCGACGTGCACCCGAGCCACTACGGCCGGATGTGCCCGATCGAGACCCCCGAAGGCCCGAACATCGGGCTGATCGGTTCGCTGTCGACGTTCGCCCGGGTCAACCCCTACGGCTTCGTCGAGACGCCTTACCGCAAGGTCGTGCGCGGCAAGGTGACCGACCAGATCGACTACCTGACGGCAGACGAGGAGGACAAGCACGTCATCGCGCAGGCCAACGCACCGCTGAACGCCAAGGGCAACTTCGCGGAGGACCGCGTGCTCGTCCGCCGCAAGGGCGGCGAGGTCGACTACATCCCGCCGGACGAGGTCGACTACATGGACGTGTCGCCGCGGCAGATGGTCTCCGTCGGAACCGCGATGATCCCGTTCCTCGAGCACGACGACGCCAACCGCGCGTTGATGGGCTCGAACATGCAAAAGCAGGCCGTTCCGCTGCTGCGCAGCGAGGCGCCGCTCGTCGGCACCGGTATGGAAGCGCGCGCGGCGGTCGACGCGGGCGAGGTCGTCGTCGTAGAGAAGGCCGGCACGGTCGAGGAGGTGTCGGCCGACTACATCACCGTCGTCGACGACAAGAAGACGCGCCAGACCTACCGGCTGCACAAGTTCTTCCGCAGCAACCAGGGCACGTGCATCAACCAGAAGCCGATCGTCGCC
>JBHELW010000044.1:0-10710 GCA_046262915.1 Mycobacteriales bacterium
TACGTCGGGCTGCGCCGCGCCGCACGGGCGCGTGGCCGGTCCCCGAGCGTCACCGCAGCCCGCTGGTTCGCCGTAGCGGTCGCGCTGCTCGTCGTCGCGCTCTGCTCACCGCTCGCCACGACCGGCGAGCGGCTCTTCAGCGCGCACATGTTGCAGCACCTGGTGCTCGTCTTCGCCGTGGCACCCGCGCTCGTCCTCGCGGCGCCGGTCACGCTCGTGCTCCAGGCGACGGGGGCATCATCGAGGCAGAGCCAGGTGCTGCCGCTGCTGCGCAGCCGGCTCGTGGGGCTGCTCGCCCACCCCGTCTTCAGCTGGCTCGGGTTCGCGGTCGTGATGTACGTCACGCACTTCTCACCGCTCTACGACGCGGCCTTGCGCAGCGACGCCTTGCATGGCGTTGAGCACCTGCTCTATCTCAGCGCGGCGGTGCTCTTCTGGCTCCCGGTGATCCGGCGCGACCCGGTGTCGGGCAGCTTCCCGTGGCCGGGCCGGCTGCTCTACCTCTTCTTGGCGCTGCCGCTGCAGTCGCTGCTGGGGTTGGCGATCTACTCCAGCAACGTCCCGCTCTACCCGCACTACCTGAGCGAGGGAACGCGCGCCGCGGTGCTCGCTGACCAGCACCTCGCCGGCGCGATCATGTGGGTTGGCGGCGACCTATGCATGCTCGCCGCGCTGCTGCTCGGCGTAGCCGCGTGGGCCCGAGCGGAGACGCGCGCGGGGATCCGCGCCGACGCGCAGCTCGACGCGGCGCTGCGCGCCGCGGCGTCAGCGGACTAGCTGGTCCGCCGCGATCGCGGCGAAGAGCAGCGTGAGGTAGGTGATCGACCAGTGGAAGAGCCGCATCGGACGAAGCGCGACCGCGGCACGGGCCCGGCGCGCGAGCGCATGCGCCTCGACGAGGAAGACCCCGCCCAGTACGAGCGCGGCGGACAGGTAGATCGTGCCGAGCCGCCCCACCGGATAGAGCAACAGCGACACCGCGACGAGCAGCCAGGTGTAGAGCACGATCTGCCGCGCCGTCTCCCGGTCCCCCGCAACCACCGGCAGCATCGGCACCCCGGCGCGCGCGTAGTCGTCGCGGAACCGCAGCGCGAGCGCCCAGAAGTGCGGCGGTGTCCAGTAGAAGACGATGGCGAAGAGCGCCCACGCCGTCGCGTCGAGCCGGCCGGTGACCGCGGCCCAGCCGACGAGGACGGGCATGCAGCCGGCGGCGCCGCCGATGACGATGTTGGACGGTGTCGTGCGCTTCATCGCCAGCGTGTAGACCACGACGTAGAAGGCGATCGCGACGCCGGCGAGCACCGCGGCCAGCAGGTTGACGGCCACGGCCAGCAACGCGAACGACGTGATCCCGAGCACGATCCCGAAGCGCAGCGCAGCGCGCGGTGACACAGCGTGGCGGGGCAGCGGGCGGCGCGCGGTGCGCCGCATCTGCTCGTCGATGTCGCGGTCGAAGAAGCAGTTGATCGTGTTCGCGCTCGCGGCGGCGAGCGTGCCGCCGACGAGCGTCGCGAGCAGCAGCCCGAGGGGCGGCAGGCCGCGGTCGGCGAGGACCATCGTCGGCACCGTGGTCACCAGCAGCAGCTCGATGATGCGCGGCTTGGTCAACGCGACGTAGGCACGTAGCCGCGCGCCGCGCCGTCGCGGCGCGGTGCGGTCCACCGACGATGGCGCCGTCGGCAGCCCGGCGAGGGTGGTCACGAAACCGTCACCGCTTCGCGCGCGGGCAGGCTGGTGAGGGCGGGCGCGCGGGGGCGCAGCTCGGCAAGGACCAGCACGAGGAGCACCCACAGCGACGCGCCAACGACGAGGTGCGCGACGACGACGGGGGCCGCGAGTCGCGAGAGGACGACCGTCGCGCCGAGCGCCACCTGTCCCGCGACCAGCGCGACGGCTGCCCGAGTCGCTTGGCGCACGCGCGGGGGCGCGTCGCGCAGCCGCCATGCCAAGGTGCAGACGAGCACCGCGACGACCACCGCGCCGCCACGGTGCGCGACGTGCAGCAGCTGCGATACGCCGTGCGGTTGCGGAACGACGGACCCGTCGAACGACGGGAAGGACGTATAGGCGAGGCCTGCGCCGGCGCCCGTGACGAGCGAGCCGAGCAGCAGCTGCCCGAGCGTTGCCCCGGCGGTGACCTTCGCCAGCCACTCCGCCCGACGTCCTACGCCGGACGCGTCGCGCGTCGCGACCGACCGCCGCGCGAGCACCGCCGCGACCGCGAGGATCGAGAGGGCGATCGCCAGGTGCGCAGCGACCGAGATGGGCTGCAGCCGTAGCCACACGACGACCGCGCCAAGCAGCGCTTGTGACAACACGACGGGGACGAGGGCGTACGCCGCGAGTCTCGCCGTCCGTGGCTGCGCGCTCCGTCGAGCTTCGACCGCGAGCGCGATGACGAGCGCAATGACGACGAGCGCCCAGAGCCGGTGGGAGTGCTCGATCCACGACGGCGCAGTCGAGGGCGGCACGAGGCGTCCGTGGCAGCGTGGCCACTCCGCGCCACAGGCGAGCCCGGACCCTGTCGCGCGGACCAGGCCGCCGATGCCGACCATGACGAGCGTCGCGAGCGCGGTGGCAGTCGCGAGCTTCGCGAACCGGGACACGAGCACCCTTCGCACGATCTGCTTGGCGGCGGGTCACTCTACCGACGGGATCCGTCGCCACAGATCGCGGATAGGCTCGGGACGCCGCGCGAGAGGAGCCCGACACCGGTGAGTCGCGAGACGCTGACCGACCACCCCGCGGCGACGACGCTGCTCGATGCGGCACCAGACGACCTCGATGCCCGCGCGATCAACATCGCGCGCGCGCTGGCGATGGATGCCGTCCAGAAGGCGGGCAACGGCCACCCCGGCACGGCGATGTCGCTCGCGCCGCTGGCTCACGTCATCTTCCAGGAGTTCCGCCGGCACGACCCGGCAGACCCGACGTGGCCCGGCCGCGACCCGTTCGTGCTGTCGTGCGGCCACGCGTCCCTGCTCCAGTACGTACAGCTCTTCCTCACCGGCTATGGCCTGACCCTCGACGACCTGCGTGCGTTCCGCCAGTTCGGCAGCCGGACGCCGGGGCACCCGGAGTACGGCCACACCCCCGGCGTAGACGTCACGACGGGACCGCTCGGCCAGGGGTTCGCGAACGGCGTCGGCATGGCGATGGCGGACCGGCGGTTCCGGGGTCTGTTCGACCCGGACGCGGCACCCGGCGCCAGCGTCTTCGACCGGACCGTGTGGGTCATCTGCTCCGACGGCGATCTCGAGGAGGGCGTCAGCAGCGAGGCCGCCAGCCTCGCGGGGCACCAGCGCCTTGGGCACCTCGTCTACGTCTACGACGACAACCACATCTCGATCGACGGCGACACGGCGAAGGCGTTCAGCGAGGACGTCGTCGCGCGGTTCGACGCCTACGGCTGGCACACGCAGCGGCTCTGGGACGCGGAGGGCGTCGGCGGCATCCGGAAGGCGCTCACCGCGGCGCGGGCGGAGCTCGAGCGGCCGTCGCTCATTGCGCTGCGCAGCCACATCGGGTTCCCGGCACCCACGAAGCGGGACAGCGCCGCCGCGCATGGCTCGGCGCTGGGCGAGGATGAAGTGCGCGCAACGAAGGAGATCCTTGGGCTCGACCCGGACGCGCACTTCGCGGTGCCAGACGACGTGCTCGCGCACTGCCGACGGGCCGTGGACCGCGGTCGCGAGCTGCACGCGGAGTGGGATACCCGGCTGGCGACGTGGGCGGAGTCGAACGACGAGCTGGCCCGCGAGCGCGAACGCATCATTGCCCGCCGGCTCCCGCCCGGGCTCTTCGAGAAGCTGCCGTCGTTCAACCCGGGTGAGCAGGTCGCAACCCGCAGCGCGTCGGGCAAGGTGCTCGCCGCGATCGGCCCGCTCATGCCAGAGCTGTTCGGCGGGTCCGCGGACCTGGCGGAGAGCAACAACACGTCGATCGAGGGCGAGGAGAGCTTCCTGCCCGACTCGCCGTACGGCCGAACGCTGCACTGGGGCGTCCGCGAGCACGCGATGGGCTCGACCATGAACGGCATGGCCCTCACCGGCGAGGTGCGACCGTACGGCGGGACGTTCCTCGTGTTCAGCGACTACATGCGCCCCGCGGTGCGGCTCGCTGCCCTGATGAAGCTGCCGGTCACCTACGTGTGGACGCACGACTCCATCGGCCTTGGTGAGGACGGGCCGACGCACCAGCCCATCGAGCACCTGGCCGCGCTGCGCGCGACACCCGGGCTGGCCGTCGTTCGTCCGGCCGACGCGACCGAGACCGCGGTCGCGTGGCAGGCGGTCCTCGAACGCGCGGACGGGCCCGCCGCGCTCTGTCTCACCCGCCAGAAGCTGCCGGTGCTGGACCGCGCGGAGCTGGCCGCGGCCGATGGCGTGGCGCGCGGCGGGTACGTCCTCGCGGACGCCGCGACGCTGCCGCAGGTGATCCTCATCGGGACCGGGAGCGAGGTCGCGCTCTGCCTCGAGGCGCGCGCGTTGCTCGAGGCCGAGGGCTACCCGACGCGCGTCGTGTCGATGCCGTGCCGCGAGTGGTTCGCCGAACAGGATGCGGCCTACCGCGACGCCGTGCTGCCACCCGCCGTCGCGGTGCGCGTCTCGGTCGAAGCGGCCGTCGCGCAGGGCTGGCGCGACCTCGTCGGCGACCACGGCGAATGCGTCAGCGTCGAGCACTTCGGCGCGAGCGCGCCGTACGAGGTGCTGTACGAACAGTTCGGCCTCACGCCGGAACGCATCGTCGCGGCGGCGACGCGCAGCTTGTCGCGCGTCGGCGCGACCGTGGGCACGACGACCGGCAGCTGACAAGGAGACGTCATGGGCGACACGTTGACCGAGCTGACGAACGCCGGCGTCTCCATCTGGCTCGACGACCTGTCCCGGGAGCGGCTCGACACCGGCAACCTGCAGTCGCTGATGCGCGAGCGGCATGTCGTAGGCATCACTACCAACCCCACCATCTTCCAGAAGGCCATGGAGCAGGGCTCCGCCTACGACGAGCAGCTGGCCGACCTCGCGCGGCGCGGCGTCGATGTCGGCGAGGCGCTGCGCACCGTCACCGCGACCGACGTGCGCCGGGCCTGCGACGTGCTGCGTCCGGCGTACGACGCGAGCGACGGGATCGACGGCCGGGTGTCGATCGAGGTCGACCCGCGCCTGGCGCACGAAACCGACCGCACGATCGCCGAGGCGCGCGCGCTGTGGTGGCTCGTCGACCGGCCGAACCTGTTCATCAAGATCCCGGCGACCGAGGCCGGCCTGCCGGCCATCTCGACGTGCCTGCGCGAGGGCATCTCCATCAACGTGACACTCATCTTCTCGATCGCGCGCTACGAGCAGGTCATGGAGGCGTTCCTCACCGGCATCGAGCAGCGACTCGCCGACGGCAATGACCTCGCTGGCCTGGAGTCGGTCGCGAGCTTCTTCGTCAGCCGCGTCGACACCGAGGTCGACCACCGGCTCGATCTCGTCGTGAAGGAGTCCGGCGACGAGCACAAGGTCGACGCGGCGCGCCGGTTGCGTGGTGAAGCGGCAATCGCCAACGCCCGGCTGGCCTACCAGCGCTACGAGCACGTGTTCTCGACCGAGCGGTGGCGGCTGCTGCAGCGCCGCGGCGCACGGCCGCAGCG
The DNA here is from genome assembly GCA_046262915.1 of Mycobacteriales bacterium. Lineage (GTDB taxonomy): Bacteria > Actinomycetota > Actinomycetes > BP-191 > BP-191 > JBHELW01. Next base: position 5,636 of record JBHELW010000044.1, read on the forward strand.
ACCACTCTGGGCGTCGACCGGCGTGAAGGACCCGGCGTACGACGACACGCGCTACGTCGTCGAGCTCGTCGCACCCGGCACCGTCAACACCATGCCCGAGCCGACGCTGCTCGCTGTTGCCGACCACGCACGCCTGCGCGGTGACTCCGTGACCACTGCCTACGACGGCGCGCAGGCGGTGGTCGACGAGCTCGCGCGCCTCGAGATCGGCTACGACGAGGTGTTCGACACACTCGAGCGCGAAGGTGTCGAGAAGTTCGAGACGAGCTGGCGCGAGCTCGCCGAACAAGTCAGCCGGTCGCTCGCGCAGGCGGACGCCCAGCGCGCGTGACCGAACACCAACCACCGGCCGCGGCCGGTGAGCGACCGCGGCGCGAACGGCCGCAGCGCGACCCGCCCCCGGTGCTGTACGCATCGGGCCCGCCCGTCGAGCCGCGTGGCCCCGTGCGCGTGACGACCGCGGGCGCGCTGCTCGTTGGCCCGCGCGACGCGGCGCGACGCACGCTGGTGCAGGACGGTGTCCCGACCGCGCTCGCGGCCCACGACGCGACGCTCTGGGGCGAGGCGGCGGCCGCCGAGGCGCGCATCCGGCTGGGTTGGCTCGACCTGCCGAACTCGTCGTACGACCTGCTGCCACGACTGGCCGCACTGCGCGACGAGCTACGCGCCGAGGGCCTCGACCATGTTGCGCTCTGCGGCATGGGCGGCTCGTCGCTTGCGCCCGAGGTGATCTGCGGCTCCGCGGGCGTCGAGCTCACCGTCGTCGACTCGACCGACCCGCACCAGGTCGCGCGGGCGGTCGGCGACCGGCTGGAGCGCACCGTCGTCGTCGTGTCCAGCAAGAGCGGCGGCACGATCGAGACGCAGGCGCAGCAGGCGATCTACTTCGCAGCGTTCCGCGCCGCGGGTCTGTCCGACGCCGAAGCGCACCGCCGCTTCGTCGTCGTCACCGACCCCGGATCGCCGCTCGCCGCAGCCGGCGAGCGCGACAAGGTGCGGGCGCTCTTCCTCGCCGACCCGAACGTCGGCGGGCGCTACAGCGCGCTGAGCGCGTTCGGACTGGTGCCCGCTGCGCTCGCCGGAGCCGACGTCGGGCAGCTGCTCGACGACGGACAAGCGACGTTGCCCGACCTCGCGCGCGAGGTCGGCAACCCTGGGTTGGACCTCGGCGCGGCGCTTGGCGGCCTCGGTGGCGCGGGACGCGACAAGGTCGTCCTCGTCGGAGCCGGGTCCGGACTGGTCGACTTCGGCGACTGGGCGGAGCAGCTCGTCGCGGAGTCGACGGGCAAGGACGGGCGGGGCCTGCTGCCGGTCGTCGTGTCCGCCGACGACGCACCGGGGGCGAAGGTCACCGCAACCAACGACGTGCACCTCGTGCAGGTCGGCGCGCACCCGGCCACCGGCACCGGCGTGACCGGTCCGCTCGGCGCGCAGTTCCTTGTCTGGGAGTACGCCGTCGCACTCGCCGGTCGCGTCCTCGGCATCAACCCGTTCGACCAGCCCAACGTCGCAGAGAGCAAGGCAAACACGGCGGAGATCCTGGCGTCGGCGGGCGGCGGCGCGCTGCCGACCACCGAGCCGACGTTCCGGGACGACGCGGTCGAGGTCTTCGACCCGCGCGGGCTGCTCCCGCCCGGCACCATCACCGTGGGCGCGGCACTCGACGCCCTCGTCGATGCGGTCCCCGCGCGCGGCTACCTGTCGATTCACGCGTACCTCGACCGGTTTGCCGACGCGTCGTGCGCGCAGCTGCGCGACCTGCTCGCGGCGCGCACCACAGCGGCCGTGACGTTCGGGTGGGGGCCGCGCTTCCTGCACTCGACCGGGCAGTACCACAAGGGCGGTCCACAGGTCGGCGCCTTTCTGCAGATCACCGGCGCGGTAACGCGCGACGTCGAGGTACCTGGACAGCCGTTCACGTTGGGTCGGCTTCAGGCGGCGCAGGCGTTGGGCGACCTACGAGCGCTCGCCGGTCGCGGCCGCCCAGTGCTGCGCGTGCACCTGCGCGACCGGGCTGGCGGCCTCCGCCAGCTCTTCGCCGCTTGCGGGGGGCAGTGACCTCCGCCCGCCCCAACCCACTGCGCGATCCCCGCGACCGACGGCTACCCCGCATCGCCGGGCCGTGCGGTCTCGTCATCTTTGGCGTCACCGGCGACCTGGCGCGCAAGAAGCTCATGCCCGCCATCTACGACCTGTCCAACCGCGGTCTGCTGCCACCGGGATTCGCGCTGGTCGGCTTTGCGCGCCGCGACTGGGCCGACGAAGACTTCGCACAAGTGGTGCACGATGCCGTCAAGGAACACGCCCGTACGCCGTTTCGCGAGGACGTGTGGCGCCAGCTCGCCGACGGCTGCCGGTTCGTGTCGGGCGACTTCGGTGACCCCGCCGCGTTCCGCGCGCTCGCCGAGACCATCACCGACCTTGACCGCGTGCGCGGCACGGGCGGCAACCACGCGTTCTACCTCGCCGTCCCGCCCTCCGGCTTTCCCGTCGTACTCGACCGCCTCCGCGAGTCGCAGCTGTCGGCCGGCAATGGCGAGTCGTGGCGGCGCGTCGTCATCGAGAAGCCGTTCGGCCACGACCGCTGGAGCGCCACCGAGCTCGCGCGCATCGTCGATGACGTCTTCCCGCCCGAGGCGGTCTTCCGCATCGACCACTACCTCGGCAAGGAGACCGTCCAGAACCTGCTCGCGCTGCGCTTCGCCAATACGTTGTTCGAGCCGATCTGGAACCGGCGCTACGTCGACTCCGTGCAGATCACGATGGCCGAGGACGTCGGCATCGGTGGCCGCGCCGGCTACTACGACGGCATCGGTGCCGCGCGCGACGTGCTGCAGAACCACCTGCTCCAGCTCTTGGCGCTGACGGCGATGGAGGAGCCAGTCGCATTCGACGCCGCGAGCCTGCGCGCGGAGAAGCTCAAGGTGCTGCGCTCGCTGGTGCTCCCCCGCAACCTCGACAGCGGCAGTGCGCGCGGCGTCTACACCCGCGGCTGGCAGGGCGGCGTCGAGGTGCCGGGCTACCTGCAGGAGGAAGGCATCCCGCGCCGGTCGACAACCGAGACCTACGCCGCCGTTCGCCTCGAGGTCGACACCCGGCGCTGGGCGGGCGTGCCGTTCTACCTGCGCACCGGCAAGCGGCTCGGCCGCCGGGTCACGGAGATCGCGGTCGTCTTCCAGCGCGCGCCGCACCTGCCGTTCGCGGCGACCGACACCGAGGAGCTCGGCGCGAATGCGCTCGTCGTCCGCGTGCAGCCGGACGAGGGCGTGACGCTGCGCTTCGGGTCGAAGGTGCCCGGCACGTTCATGGAGGTGCGCGACGTCAACATGGACTTCGGTTACGGCGAGTCGTTCACCGAGTCGAGTCCGGAGGCGTACGAGCGGCTGCTCCTCGACGTGCTGCTCGGCGACCCGCCGCTCTTCCCGAGCACCGAGGAGATCGACTTGTCCTGGCAGGTCGTCGACCCGCTGGAAGAGCACTGGGCCGCGCGGGGCGACAAGCCGGAGCCCTACGCTGCCGGCACCTGGGGTCCGACGGGCGCGGACGAGCTCCTCGCCCGCGACGGCCGCACCTGGCGCCGCGCATGACTGGGGTTGAGCTCGAGTCGACGACGGCGGCCGAGGTCGGTGCCGCGTTGGCGCGCGAGCGACGGCGGTCGGGTTCGGGTCAACTGGGCATGGTGTTGACGCTCGTCGTACACACCGACGAGCGTGGCCATTACGACGCCGTGCGGGCCGCGACGCACGCGAGCATGTCCCACCCGTGCCGGATCCTCACCGTCATCCGGCGCGCCCCGCGCGACCGCGTGCGACTGGATGCCGAGGTCAGCGTCGGCGGCGCGGCGAACCCGGGCGAGACGGTGATCCTGCGGATGTTCGGCGAGCTCGGCGAGCATGCGGAGTCGGTCGTCGTGCCGCTGCTCCTCCCCGACGCGCCCGTCGTCGTGTGGTGGCCAAGCGCCGCGCCGGCCAGCCCGGCGGCGTCGCCGCTCGGCGCGCTCGGCAAGCGACGCGTCACGGACGCGGCCGCCGCCACGCGCCCCGTTGCCGAGCTGCAGCGGCGCGCACGTGGCTACACGCCGGGAGACACCGACCTCGCGTGGACCCGCCTCACGCCGTGGCGCACCCTGCTCGCCGCGGCGCTCGACCAGCCCCACGACGAGATCACCAGCGCGGTCGTACGCGCGGCAAGCGGCAACCCGAGTGCTGCGCTGCTCGCGACGTGGTTGCGGCTGCGCCTCGACGTGTCGGTCGATGCCAAGACGAGCCGGGGACCCGGCATCACCGAGGTCACCCTACGAACCGCGCGCGGAGACATCGAGGTCAACCGCCCGGACGGCGTGCGCGCGATCCTCAGTCGTCCGGGCCAGCACGAACACAACGTCGCGCTGCCGCGGCGCGACACGACCGACCTCGTCGCGGAGGAGCTGCAGCGGCTCGACCCGGACGAGCCCTACGGCGAGACGCTCGCGGCGTTCGCAGCGGAGCACACGTCGTGAGGGGACAGCCATGACGACGCCGACAGTCGTCGTGCACCACGACGCCACCGTTCTCGCCGCGGCGGTTGCCGCGCGGCTCATTACCGGCGTCGCTGACGTGCAGTCGGCGCGTCAGCACGCACACGTCGTGCTGACCGGCGGCGACATCGGCATCGCCGTACTGCGTGCCGTCGCGGGGTCCCCGGCGCGCGCGGCTGTCGACTGGGCGCGGCTCGACGTGTGGTGGGGCGACGAGCGGTTCTTGCCCCGCGGCGACCCCGAGCGCAACGAGACGCAGGCGCGTGCCGCGCTGCTCGACGCCGTCCCCGTCGACCCGGCGCGCGTGCATCCGATACCGGGACCGGACGGGACCGACGGCAACGACCCGGAGGCCGCGGCGGAACGCTACGTGGCGCAGCTCGCCGGCGCGGCGATGCCCGAGGACCATGCGCCCGTCCCGCAGTTCGACATCTTGTTGCTCGGCATCGGCGCGGACGGTCATACCGCCTCGCTCTTTCCGGAGCAGCCGGCGACGTACGACGAGCGGCCGGTCGTCGCGGTGCGCGGCGCGCCGAAGCCGCCGCCCGTCCGCATCACG
>JBHELW010000045.1:0-6982 GCA_046262915.1 Mycobacteriales bacterium
CGTTCGGTCGTGCTCGAGCGGCTGGTGAAGTGGAACGGCGAGACGCACGCCGACATCACGCCGGGGGAGTACACGCAGCTCACCGGTCGCGCGGGCCGGCGCGGCATCGACGTCGAGGGTCATGCCGTCGTCCTGTGGCAACCAGGGGTCGATCCGCTGGGGGTTGCCGGCCTCGCGTCCACGCGGACCTATCCGCTGCGTTCGAGCTTCGCTCCGTCGTACAACATGGCCGTCAACCTCGTCGGGTCCTTCGGCCGCGAGCGCGCGCGGACTCTCTTGGAGGCGTCGTTCGCGCAGTTCCAGGCGGATCGCGCGGTCGTCGGGTTGGCGCGGCAGATCGCGCGCAACGAGGAGGGGCTCGCCGGCTACGCCGCGGCGATGGCATGCGACCGTGGCGACTTCTTGGAGTACGCCGGACTGCGGGCGCGGCTGAGCGGTCGCGAGGCGCGGCTGGCCCGGGAGGGCGCGGCGCAACGTCGCGCGGCTGCCGCCCAGTCGCTAGAACGGCTGCGTATCGGCGACGTCATTCGCGTACCCGCGGGCAAGCGCGCGGGACTCGCGGTCGTCCTCGACCCCGGAGCGACGCAGGACGCGGACCCGCGCCCGGTCGTGCTGACCGAAGAGCGGTGGGCGGGCCGACTGTCGGTGACCGACTTTCCGACACCCGTCGCGCCGCTCGCGCAGGTGCGGGTGCCGCGCAACTTCAACGCCCGATCGCCGCAGGCACGGCGCGACCTCGCGTCGAGCTTGCGCGCGCTGGGCCTCGATGCTGGCGCCTCCCGGCGTAGTCGACCTCGCGACGAAGCACGCGACGACGCGGAGATCGCGGAGGTTCGCCGGGCGTTGCGCGCGCATCCGTGCCACACGTGTCCGGACCGCGAGGAGCATGCGCGCTGGGGGGAGCGCTACGAGCGGTTGCGCCGCGACACGGACGCGTTGCGGTCACGGGTGAAGGGCCGGACCAACTCCATCGCCCGCACGTTCGATCGGGTTTGCCGGGTGCTCACTGACCTCGGCTATCTCGCCGGCGACGAGGTCACCGACGCCGGCCGGCGACTTGCCGGCGTCTACAGCGAGGCCGACCTGCTCGTCACGGAGTCGCTGCGCCGCGGAGTGTGGAGCGGGCTGTCCGCGGCCGAGCTCGCGGCCTGCGCGTCCGTCGTTGTCTACGAGGCCCGCGGCCGCAGCGGCGAGGCGGCGAGCACGCCGCGCATCCCGGGGGGCGGCGTTCGCGCCGCGCTGGCTGACATGGTTCGGCTCTGGACGGAGCTGACGGAACTGGAGCGCACGCATCGCCTCGACCCGATGCGTGAGCCTGACGTCGGCTTCGCCTGGGCCGCACACCAGTGGGCCAGTGGCGGCACGTTCGAGGAGGTGCTCATCGGGAGCGACCTCACGGCGGGCGACTTCGTGCGCTGGGTCAAGCAGCTGATCGACCTGCTCTCCCAGGTCGCCGACGTGGCGAGCGACGAGCCGCTCGCCGTGACCGCGCGTGCCGCGATCGGCGCACTGCGGCGCGGCGTCGTCGCGTACTCGTCGGTCGTCTGACCACGCCGGGTAGCGTCCGCCGGGTGCTCCCAACGGCCTACGACGAGCTGGTGGCGCTCGTCGGTCGCGACCAGGTGTTCGTCGATGGGCCCGAGCGCGCGGCGCACGCGCGCGACTCGTGGCCACGGCTCGCCTTGCGCGAGCGCGGCGGCGAGGCGCTCCCGCTGCCAGATGCGGCGGTGCGACCACGCTCGACAGAGGACGTCAGCGCCGTGCTGCGGTGGGCCAACGACACGCGCACCCCGATCACGCCGTACGGCGGCGGGTCGGGCGTCGTTGGCGGTGCCGTGCCTGTTGCTGGCGGCGTGAGCCTCGACCTCGCGTCGCTGCGTGGACTCGTCGACATCGACGTGGTGTCCGGCGTCGCGACCTTCTGGGCCGGCACCCTCGGACCGCACGCGGAGCGTGCGGCGAACGACCACGGCTTCACGATCGGCCACTTTCCGTCGTCGATCATGTGCTCGACCGTCGGCGGCTGGGTCGCGGCTCGAGGCGCGGGTCAGCTGTCGACGCGGTACGGCAAGGCCGAGGACCTCGTCGTGGCGGTCGAGGCCGTGCTGCCGACCGGTGAGGTGTGGCAGACGCAGCCGGCACCGCGCACCGCAATGGGACCCGACCTGTGGCGGCTGCTTGCCGGCGCCGAAGGGTCGCTCGGGGTCATCACGCAGGTCACGCTGCGCCTGCACCCGTTACCCGAGACGCGCACCTTCGACGCCTGGCTGCTGCCCGACGTAGCGACGGGGCTGTCGACGCTGCGCCGCGTGTTGTCGACCGGCGCGCGGCCCGCGGTGCTCCGGCTCTACGACGAGCTCGACACGTCCCTCGCGCTCGGCGCGCAGCAGATCGAAGCTGCGCCGGGAGCTCTGCTCGTCGCGGTCTGCGAGGGCGACGGCCGGATGGTGGCAGCAGAGCGTGTGGTTCTCGCCGACGCCAGCAGTGGCGCCCGTGCGCTCGGCGCCGCGCCAGCCGAGCATTGGTGGGCCCATCGCTACGACGTGAGCTTTCGCCTGCCCGAGGTGCTCGGCGGCCAGCTGCTCGGGCCGCACGGCTTCGCGGACACCATCGAGGTCGCCGCGTTGTGGTCGCGCCTGCCGCGCGTCTACGACGAGATGCGCGCCGCGTTGTCGGCGCACGTGCCGGTCGTGCTCGCGCACGTGTCGCACTGCTACCCAGAGGGGGCGTCGATCTACTGGTCGTTCGGGTCCGACGCCGCGAGTGATGCGGACGCGATCGGGCGTTACGACGCGGCGTGGGCCGCGGCACTCGACGCGTGCCGCGGGGCCGGCGGGACGCTTGGCCATCACCACGGTGTCGGGCTGGCGCGCGCGTCGTGGCTGGCCGCGGAGATTGGCGCGGGTCACGCCGTGCTGCGCGCGGTCAAGGCAGCGCTTGACCCCAACGGCATCTGCAACCCGGGGAAGCTCGGGCTGTGACAGGCGAGCTGCCGACGACCGTGACTCGTCGCGTTGACCCGCCAGCGCGTCCGGCTGCGCCGCTCGGACAGTCGGCCGTGTGTGGCTGGTGTCCGAAGCTCTGTCGCCCGGCGTGCCCGGTCGAGTTTGCGACGCAACGCGAGGCGGTCGCCCCGCACCGCATCTCGGCGACGGTGCGCGATGCCGAACAGCGCGGGTGGACGGCGGATGCGTTGGTCGCGGCGGCGTCATGCACCGGCTGTGGCGCGTGTACGAGCGCGTGCCTTGCCGGGGTCGTCCTGCCCGTCGAGTCGCGAGCCGCTCGGGGCGCCGCCAGCGCCCGCGGGGTGCGGCTGCCTGCTGCCGAGCGCTTGCGCGCGCGCATCGCGGACGCGGGGTCGCCGCGCGCCGGCTACCTAACACCCGACGTGCCGGCGCGAACTGGCGCGTCCGGCGACCGGCTGTTCTTCGGCTGCGCGGTGCTCGACCACGACGCTGAGACCGAAGCCGCCGCGCGGCAGGTATTCGCAACCGCCGGCAACGCCGTGCCGAGCGACACGGCGAGCGAGCCGTGCTGCGGTGCAGTCGCCCTCGATCTCGGCCTGGCTGAGGAAGCCGCGGCGTTGGCGCGCGGCGCTGCGACCGCGCTCACCACGACGACCCCGCAGCCTCGCGCCGTCGCGTTGTCACCCGGTTGTGCCCGCATGATGCGCGAGGAGTGGCCACTGCTCGGGCTGCCCACGCCCGACGTGCTGACCGCGCCCGAGTGGCTCGACGAGATGCTGGCGACCGGTCGCCTTCGCTCGCGCGCCGACGCGGAAGCACGCGCCGTCGGCTGGCACGACCCGTGCACATTGGCCCGCGGCCTCCGCGTCGTCGACGCACCACGACGCGTCCTCGCGGCACTCGGCGTGACGATCGTCGAGCCGCGCGAGACCGCAGCGGAGACACGCTGCAGCGGTGGGGGCGCAGCGTACCCGATGGTCGACGCCTCCGGAGCCGCAGCGGTTGCGGCGGTGCGCGCGGCCGACCTCGCCGCGCTGGGCGTACCGGTGGCGACCGCCTGCCCCGAGGCCAAACGCGCGTTGCGCGCTGCCGGCCTAGATGTTCGCGACCTGCTCGAGGTGGCCGCCGACCGCTGCGTCGCCGCGACCGACTGACGTGGCCCATCCGCTCGGCGAGCTTGCCCTGCTCGTCCCGCCGCGCGACGCCGTGGCGCCGGCGGAGCTCGCCGTACTCGAGTCAGCGCTGCGCGATCGCGAGGTCGCGAGCCACCGGACGACGCTTGGCAAGGATCCCGCAACGACCGTGCGCGCGGAGCTCGCGCGGGGGACGCGATTGCTCGTGCATTGCGGCGGCCAGGACTCGATGCTCGACGTTGCCGCGGCGCTGTTGCGCGATGGACGCCATGAGCCGGCCGACGCGGTTCTCGGCGTCTTTCCGGGAGACCGCACCAACGAGTTCGCGATGACCTTCGGGCTGGCGCGTGCACCCGAGGGTGCGGCGGAGATACTGACGAGCGACCGGCTGATGCATGTCGACGTCGGCGTCGCGACCTACGGCGATACACGTCGCTATGTCTTCAACGACGCGGTGGTCGGCGTGGAGGCACGTGTCTACCAGCTGGCCGCACGGCTGCGAGCCGGGCGACTCGGCGGGCTGGCGAGCTGGTGGCTGAGCACGGCGACGTATCGCCGCCGCTCGACCACGGTGGAGATGTCTACGGCGAGCTGGACCGGACGCGCGGTCCAGGTGCGCGTCGCGAACGGCCAGTTTGCGATCGACCGGTTGCAGGTAGCGCCGCTCGCGTTGCCGGACGACGGACGGTGGGACGTGCAGGTCTGGGACGGGCCGCGCCACCTCCCGTTCACCTTGCAGCCGCAGATGCTCCGCGGGGAGCACCTGCCGCACGAGCACGTCACGGAGTGGCGACAGTCGCGCGTCGTGGTGACGAGCACCCGCCCGACGCCCGTTGCGATCGACGGCCGCTACGTCGGGCGCACCCCGGTGACGTTCGAGCTGCTGCCTAAGGCGCTGCGGCTGAAGGTGTGACGACGCGTTCGTCAAGCCCGACCACGCCGCGCTCCCGACGTACTGCCTCGCGGTAGGCACTCACTTGCGCGTCGGCCCATGACTCGTCGTGACCGAGCTCGCGCGCGAGCAGCCGGGCGGCGGCGAAGGCCGCCGGCAACGCCGCGTCGCGCGCGCGCAGCGACAGCCGCGTCCGGCGGGCGAACACGTCGTCGAGGGTGGCGGCCCCCTCGCGACGGGCCGCCCAGACGATCTCGCCGGCGACATGCGCGGCGGCGGGCGAAAGCGGTTCCGCAAGACCGGGCTCGCTGGCGGTGAGTGAAAGGACGTCGGGCGCCGCCTCGCCGTGCTGACGCACCAGCAGGTCGGCGAGCTCGTCGGATAGACCCACCGAGCGTGCCGCTGTCCGCGTCTCCTCCTCGACGTCGGCCAACGGTCGGGAACACCCGAGAGCGATCTCCTCGGTGCGACACCGCGCCTTGCGGTCGTCCCGCGCGACGAGCCGGTCGACGACGTCTTTTGCCATCCGGCGATACGTCGTCAGCTTGCCGCCGGTGATCGTGACCACACCGCCCGTGCCCTCGTAGATCGTGTGCCGGCGCGACAAGTCGCTCATCGAGTCGCTCACGCCCTTGAGCAGTGGCCGGCACCCCGCCCACGCGCCGACGATGTCGTCGTCACCCAGGTCGCGGCCGAAGATCGCGTTCGTGGCGCGCAGGACGTAGTCGACGTCGTCCTGCTCGACTGAGACGGAGTCGAGCGACCCGTCGTAGGCCGTGTCCGTTGTGCCGAGAATCGTCTGCCGCCCCCATGGGATCGCGAACATGCTGCGTCCGTCGCCCTGCCGCGACGGGAGCAGGATGCTCGCGTTGTCCAGCGGCACGCGTTCGCGCGGCACGACGAGGTGCACGCCTTTGCTCGGCTGCACGACGCTTGGTCGCTCCGGATCCTCGAGGCGGAGCAAGCGGTCGACCCACACGCCGGTCGCGTTGACGACGTGCCTCGCCTGCACGTCGTATGACGACCCGCTGAGGAGATCACGGACTCTGGCGCCGCGGACGTGCCCATCGGTGTCGCGGAGGAACTCGACCGCCTCCGTGTAGGTCAGGGCGATGGCGCCGAAGCGGCGGGCCGCGCGCACGACCGCGAGCACGAGGCGCGCGTCATCAGTCGCGCAGTCGCCGTAGAGGTAGGCGCGCGACATGTCCGAGCCGGCGAGAGCAGGCGCTAGCTCCACTGCGCGCTCTGCCGAGATGCGGTCGTGGCGGCGCACGTTGCGGAACCCCGCGAGGACGTCGTAGGTCGTCAGCCCGAACGCGACCAGCCGCACCCGCGGCGTGTCCGCGAAGACCGGATAGATGAAGTCCATCGGCCGCACGAGATGTGGCGCCAGCCGCTGCAGCAGCTGGCGCTCGTTGACCCCCTCGTAGACAAGGCCGAGCTCGTAGTGCTCGAGGTAGCGCAGGCCACCGTGGATGAGCTTGCTCGACTTGCTCGACGTGCCGCTCGCGAGGTCGCCCTTGTCGATGACGACGACGGAGAGCCCGCGCGACGCGGCGTCGAGCGCGACACCGGCCCCGGTGGCACCCGCGCCGATGACGAGGACGTCAACCGGCGCCGCGGTCACGTCTGCGATGTCGGCGGGTCGGTTGACGACCGAGAACGGCGGCACGCTCACGTCGCGCTCGCTGGGCTGCGCTCGGCGAGCGCCTGCAGCAGCCGGTTGAGAGGCGAGTCGAGGTTCCACCGGCTGGACAGCGTCACGAGCGTTTCCGGATCGCGTGGACCACTCGGCAGGCGGTCGTCGAACGCCGGCAGCTTCGCGTCACGCGCGACCGCGACGACCGGCTTAGCGCGCGCGACATAGTCACGTGCCGCCTCGAGCTTGCGCCGTACCGATGTCGTCAGGACCGCAGCGCTCTGCTTGTCGTTGTCGAGCGCAGTCAGGAGCGCGTCGACGGAGCCGTAGGCGGTGATGAGCGCGGCCGCGG
>JBHELW010000046.1:0-6973 GCA_046262915.1 Mycobacteriales bacterium
TTGTAGGGGTTGATACCCGTGTCGATCAATGCGACGACGGCCATCGGCGCCTTCGCGCCCGGTGCGGACAGTGCACCGGTTGGGCTGACGACGACCGCAACGGCGGCCGCGGCGGCTGCGGCCAGGCTTCGAGTACGCATGGCTCATAGTCTTGCGGAAAGCGCGCCCGACGAGGAGGCCCGGTGTCCGACAACAGCTTCGGTGCCCGATCCAGCCTCACGGTCGGCGACCACAGCTACGAGATCTTCCGGCTCGACGCCCTCGCCGGCCACGACGTCTCGCGCCTTCCCTTCTCGCTCAAGGTGCTGCTCGAGAACCTGCTGCGCAACGAAGACGGCGTCGGCGTGCCGGCCGCGGACGTCGAGGCGCTGGCGGGCTGGCAGGCGGCCGAGCCCGCGGTGCAGGAGATCGCGTTCACTCCGGCCCGCGTTCTCATGCAGGACTTCACCGGCGTACCAGCCATCGTTGACCTCGCGGCGATGCGCGACGCGATGGCCGACCTCGGCGGTGACCCGCAGCGCATCAACCCACTCGTCCCGGTCCAGCTCGTCATTGACCACTCGATCGTCGCCGATGTGTCGGGCGTGGCGAGCGCATTCCAGCGCAACGCCGACATCGAGTACGAGCGCAACTATGAGCGCTACCAGTTCCTCCGCTGGGGACAGCAGGCCTTCGACAACTTCGCCGTCGTGCCGCCGAACACCGGCATCTGCCACCAGGTCAACCTGGAGTACCTCTCCCGCGTCGTGTTCACCAACGAGCGCGGCCAGGCCTACCCCGACACGCTCGTTGGCACCGACTCGCACACGACCATGGTCAACGGCCTCGGCGTACTCGGCTGGGGCGTCGGCGGCATCGAGGCCGAGGCCGCGATGCTCGGGCAACCGATGTCGATGCTGCTGCCGCGCGTTGTCGGCTTCAAGCTGACCGGCTCGCTCGTCGAGGGTGCCACCGCGACGGACCTCGTCCTCACGGTCACGGAGATGCTGCGGCGGCACGGCGTCGTCGGCAAGTTCGTCGAGTTCTACGGGCCAGGGCTCGCGAGCGTGCCGCTCACCAACCGCGCGACGCTCGGCAACATGAGCCCGGAGTACGGCGCGACGTGCGCGATCTTCCCGATCGACGCCGAGACGTTGCGCTACCTCGAGTTCACCGGACGTCCGGCGCAACTCACTGCGCTCGCCGAGGCGTACGCCAAGGAGCAAGGGCTCTGGGCCGGCGAGGGTGCAACCGAGGCGACGTACTCCGAGTACCTCGAGCTCGACCTGGCGACTGTCGAACCGTCGATCGCGGGTCCGGCGCGCCCGCAGGACCGCGTGCCCATCCGCATCGCGAAGCACAGCTTCCGCGTCGCGCTGAACGAGCTCGCGCCATGCGAGGCGCTCGGCAAGGCGACGCCCGAGGAGGCCTCGGCTGAGTCGTTCCCGGCGAGCGACCCGCCCGCGGCGTCGGAAGGTGTCACCGGGGCGGGGCAGCCAGACGAGAGTGCCGGCGCACCTGGCTCCGACACCAGCGCCGGGGCCCTGCCCGCGCGTAGCACGGCGCCGACGCGCGCCACGCTGGCGGACGGCAGCGCGGTCGAGATCGACCACGGGCACGTCGTCATCGCGGCGATCACCAGTTGTACGAACACCTCGAACCCGCACGTCATGGTTGGTGCCGGCCTGCTCGCGAAGAACGCGGTCGAGCGCGGTCTGCAGCGCAAGCCGTGGGTGAAGACCTCGCTGGCTCCTGGCTCGAAGGTCGTCACCGACTACCTCGACGGCGCCGGCCTGACCGCGCCGCTGAGCGAGCTCGGCTTCAACCTCGTCGGCTACGGCTGCACGACGTGCATCGGCAACTCCGGACCGCTGCTACCCGGCGTATCGGAGGCGGTCAATTCCGCAGACCTCGCCGTCGTCTCCGTGCTGTCGGGCAACCGCAACTTCGAAGGCCGCATCCAGCCGGACGTGAAGATGAACTACCTCGCGTCCCCGCCGCTCGTCGTCGCCTACGCCCTCGCGGGCACGATGGACATCGACCTGCAGACCGAGCCGCTCGGCACCGACCGCGACGGGCAGCCGGTGTACCTGCGCGACATCTGGCCCAGCGGCGCGGAGATCGACGCAGCCATCGAGGGCGCGGTCCGCTCGGACATGTTTCGCAAGACCTACGCCGAGGTCTTCGCGGGTGACGAGCGCTGGCGCTCGCTGCCGGTGCCCGCAACCGGCGGGTCCTACGAGTGGCGCGACGACTCAACGTACGTCCGCCAACCGCCGTACTTCGTGAACATGCCGGCCGAACCAGGCGCCGAGATCAACGACATCGCTGGCGCGCGGGTGCTGGCACTGCTCGGCGACAGCATCACGACCGACCACATCTCGCCGGCCGGCTCGATCAAGAAGGACGGTCCGGCCGCGCAGTGGCTCAACGACCACGGCGTCGCGCCGGGTGACTTCAACTCCTACGGGTCGCGCCGCGGCAACCACGAGGTCATGATCCGCGGCACCTTCGCGAACATCCGGCTGCGCAACCAGCTGGCCGCGGGGACCTCCGGCGGAGTGACCACGCACCTGCCGGACGGCGAACAGATGACGATCTACGACGCGGCGCAGCGCTACCAGCGCGACGCCGTACCGCTGCTCGTCATCGCCGGCAAGGAGTACGGGTCGGGCTCCTCGCGCGACTGGGCCGCGAAGGGCGCCTTGCTGCTCGGCGTACGGGCGGTCATCGCGGAGTCGTACGAGCGGATCCATCGGTCGAATCTCATCGGCATGGGCGTGCTGCCGTTGCAGTTCCGCGCGGGCGAGTCGGCGGTCACGCTAGGACTCACCGGGCGCGAGGAGTACGCCGTGACAGGCCTCGGGTCACTCGCGCAAGGGGTGGTCCCGAGCGACGTCACCGTCCGGGCGGACGGGCGCGAGTTCAGCGTTGGCGTCCGCATCGACACCGACAAGGAGGCCGAGTACTTCCGGCACGGTGGGATCCTGCGCTACGTGCTGCGCCACTTGCGCGGCTAGCCCGCGTGGACCTCGGACTCGCCGGGCTCGGCGTTCTCGTCACCGGTGGGTCGGGCGGCATCGGGTCGGAAACCTGCCGCGCCTTCGCGGCCGAGGGCGCGCGCGTCGCGGTGCACTACCACCGCAACCGCGATGCCGCGGAGCGCGTCGCCACCGATATCGGTGGGGTGGCGCTGCCAGCCGACCTGCGTGACGAGGCGGCGGCGGATGCGATGGTGCCGGCTGCCGCCCAGGCGCTGGGTCGGCTCGACGTCTGCGTCGCCAACGCGGGCGTGTGGCCGCGGCCGGACGTGCCGGTGCATGAGCTCGCCCTCGACCGGTGGCGGGCGACGCTCGACGACAACCTCACGGCGACCTTCCTCACCGCCCGCGCCTTTCTCCGCCACGTTGCGACGACGGGCAGCGGCGCGCTGGTGCTCGTCGCCTCGACAGCGGGGATCTTCGGCGAGGCCGGTCATGCCGACTACGCCGCGGCGAAGTCCGCGATCGCGCATGGGCTGTTGCTCAGCCTGAAGAACGAAGCCGCCGCGCTCGGGCCCGCGGTGCGGGTCAACGCGGTCGCTCCCGGATGGACTGTGTCGCCGATGACCCACCGTGCCCTCGACGACGCGACGGTGCGCCGCGTCACCGCGACGATGCCGTTGCGCAAGGTCGCGACACCGCCGGACGTGGCCGCCGCCATCGTGTGGCTGGCGTCACCGGTCTCGTCCGGGCACGTGACCGGTCAGCTCGTGACCGTCGCCGGCGGCATGGAAGGCCGGCTGCTCAACGACCCGCGCGGCCCGGCGTGAGCGTCTCCGCGGCAGTGTTGCGCACGGTGGGCGGCGCGATGCCGGTCGAAGAGATAGCGCTCCCGTCGACCGGGCCCGGGCTGGTACGCGTCCGGCTGCATGCGACCGGCGTCTGCCACAGCGACCTGTCTCTCGCGACTGGTGCGCTGCGACAAGAGCTGCCCGCCGTACTCGGCCACGAGAGCGCCGGCGTCGTCGTCGAGGTCGGCGATGGGGTGACCCACGTCGTGCCAGGTGACCACGTCGTTCTGTCATGGCTGCCCGCGTGCGGTGAGTGCTTCTTCTGCACGAGCGGCGAGCCAGCGCTGTGCGAGCGCGCGGCGACCGATGCCGACGCGGTTGCGCCGCCGCTGCTCGGAGACGGCACCGCCGTGCACCGCGGTCTCGGTACGGCGGGCTTCGCGACCGAGACGGTCGTCCTGGCGCGCGCCGCCACGGCGATCCCGCAGGACGTGCCGTTCGAGGTCGCGGCATTGCTCGGCTGTGCGGTGCTCACCGGTGTCGGCGCTGTCCTCAACGCCGCACGCGTGCCGGCCGGCGCGAGTGTCGCCGTCGTCGGCTGCGGCGGTGTCGGCCTGTCCGCCGTCATGGGCGCGCGGCTCGCCGGCGCGGCGCGCATCGTGGCCGTGGACCCCGCAGCGGACAAGCTCGCGCTGGCGGCAGAGCTCGGCGCGACCGACGGCGTCCTTGCCGGAGAGGGCGTGGTAAAGGACGTCCGCCGGCTCGCCGACGGTCGCGGCGTCGACTTCGCCTTCGAGGCGGTCGGCCGCGCCAGCACGGTTCGGGATGCGTGGTCGATGACCCGACGCGGTGGGACCGCTGTCGTCCTCGGTGTCGGTCGCGTCGACGATCTGGTGAGCTTCAACGCGCTCGAGCTCTTCCACCAGGCGCGAGCGCTCGTCGGCTGCATCTACGGGTTCACCGACTTCCGCCGCGACGTCCCCGTATTGCTCGACCACTGGCGCGCCGGACGGCTACCGCTCGAACGACTTGTCACGCACCGAGTCGCCTTGGACGGAGTCGGCGATGCGCTGGCAGCAATGGCGCGCGGTGACGGCGCGCGGACCGTCGTAACCTTCGACCAGCCGAACAGTCAGGACGAGCGATGACCGACATGCCGGGCGACGAGGCACCGGCGGATGTGGATGTCGAGGTTGCGCCAGCCGACGTTGCGGAGATGGACGAGGCGGACATGCCGATCACGTCCGACCCCGCGGCGATGACGGAAACACCCGACGACCTTGGTGGGACCGCGGGGCCCGATGCCGGCGGCGCCGGCTAGAGCGCTGCCTGGCAGGCGCTCACACCGGTTGGCGCTGGAACTGCGTCCGGTAGAGCTCCGCGTAAAGCCCGCCGGCTTCGAGCAGCTCGTCGTGGCGCCCCTGCTCGACGATGCGACCGTCGTCGACGACGAGGATGAGGTCTGCGTCGCGGATGGTCGACAACCGGTGCGCAATGACGAGCGAGGTGCGCCCCTCGAGCGCGGTCTTCAGCGCCCGTTGGACCAGCAGCTCCGACTCGCTGTCGAGGTGCGCCGTCGCCTCGTCGAGAATGACGATTCCCGGCGCCTTCAACAGCAGCCGGGCGATCGCCAGCCGCTGCTTCTCGCCGCCGCTCATCCGGTAACCGCGGTCGCCCACCGTCGTGTCCAGCCCGTCCGGCAGCCCGGCGACCAGGTCCCAGATCTGCGCCGCGCGGCAGGCGTCCCGCAACTCGGTTTCCGTCGCGTCCGGCTTGGCATAGAGCAGGTTGCTGCGAATCGTGTCGTGGAAGAGGTGCGCGTCCTGGGTGACCACACCGATCGCCGCACGCAGTGACTCCAACGAGACGTCGCGGACGTCGCGCCCGCCGATGCGGACGGCGCCCGACGTCACGTCGTACATCCGCGTCGGCAGCTGCGAAATCGTCGTCTTCCCAGCACCGGAGGGCCCCACCAGCGCGACCAGCTGCCCGGCCTCGGCGCGGAACGAGACGTCATGCAGCACCGTCTGCGTGGGGGCGGCATCGAGCACGGCGACGGTCTCGAGCGACGCGAGCGAGACCTCCCGGGCGGTCGGGTAGCGGAAGGTGACGTCGTCGAACTCCACCGTGGCGGCGGCGCGCGGCAGCGCGAGCGCCCCGGGCTTGTCGTCGATCATCGGCGGCAGGTCGAGGACCTCGAAGACGCGCTCGAAGCTGACGAGTGCCGTCATCACGTCGACGCGAATGTTCGACAGGGCGGTCAGCGGCCCGTAGAGCTGGCCGAGCAGCGCGGCGAGCGCGACGACTGTGCCGGTACTGATGCGACCCTCTACGGCGAAGCGCCCGCCCACGCCGTAAACGAGCGCCGTGGCGAGCGTGGCAACCAGCGTGAGCGCCGTGAAGAAGGTGCGGCTGTACATCGCGGACTTGATGCCGATGTCGCGCACCCGCCCTGCGCGGGCGCTGAACGCGTCGGCTTCCTCGTCGGGGCGGCCGAAGAGCTTGACGAGCAACGCGCCGGCGACGTTGAACCGCTCCGTCATCGTCGTGTTCATCTGGGCGTTGAGAGCCATCCCCTCGCGGGTGATGGCCTGTAGCCGGTCGCCGACGCGGCGCGCGGGCAGGGTGAACAACGGCAGCAGCACGAGCGACAGGACGGTGATCTGCCAGCTCAGGTTGACCATCACGACGACGGTCACTACCAGCCCGATGGCGTTGGACACGACACCGGAGAGCGTCGACGTGAACGCCTGCTGCGCTCCGATCACATCGTTGTTGAGCCGGCTGACCAGCGCGCCCGTCTGCGTGCGGGTGAAGAACGCGAGCGGCATGCGCTGTACGTGGTCGTAGACCTGCGAGCGCATGTCGAAGATGAGGCCCTCACCGATGCGCGAGGAGTACCACCGTTGGGCGAGGGTGAGTCCGGCGTCGAAGATCGCGAGCCCGGCGGCAGCGAGCGCGATGTCGGTGACCAGCCCAAGGTCGTGCCGCGGGATCGCGCGGTCGATCAGTGCGCGGAAGAGCAATGGCGTGACGACCGACACGATGGCGTCGAGAACGACAAGCACCAAAAACACGGATAGGTCGACGCGGTACGGCGCGGCGAACCGCGCGACGCGACGCACGACGCCCTTGGCGAGCTTGTGCTTTACGACGTCCTTGTCGTTGTGCACCGAGCGCAGCATCTGCCACTGCGCCATGTGCACCACAGCTGCCCCCGCC
>JBHELW010000047.1:0-2135 GCA_046262915.1 Mycobacteriales bacterium
CGGACGTCCTGGAAGTACGACGAGAGCCGGCTGCGCAGCGACTTCGCCTTGCCGACGTAGATCACCCGGCCGTCGCGGTCGCGGAACCGGTAGACGCCCGGTGCGTCGGGGATGGAGCCCGGCGCGGGCCGGTAGCTCGCCGGGTCGGCCATGAATCCGATGCTACGGCGGGGGCGTGATCATCTCGGCACGTGGGGCGGTTGGCTCGGCGTACCTCGAACGTGCCACATTGAGCCTGTGACCGATGACGTCACGACCGACGTAGTCGTCGAGGACGGCGGCGCGTCCGGCCGCAACCGACGCACCGTGCTGCGGCTCCAGTGGCTGCGCACGGACCCGCTAGCCGTCACGTTGTTGCTGATGGCGGAACCCGACCATCCGGCACTGCCGCGCGGCCGTTGGAGCATGCTGCGCGACTTCCTGCGCTACGGCGTCGACCATCCGACGGGCGACGGCGATGTGCGGCTGCGTCCCGTCGAGGACAACCGCATCGTCATCGAGCTCTACCGTGCCGCGCGGTGCAGCGTCATCACGGTGCCGAAAGACACGATCTGCGACTTCCTCGACGCGACGGATGCGGTGCTGCCGTCCGGCGAGGAACGCAGCGAGGCGGCGTTGGACACGCTCATCGAGCGACTGCTCGAGGCCTGACGGCGACGGCGCCGCGCTTTACCATCTCCTGCTCGAAACCGGGGAGGAGACCTGTGCCAAAGCTTCGTGCCGCGCTGACCGTCGCGACTGCCATGGCGGCCGTACTCGCTGCGCCGCCCTCGACCGCGGCGCGCCCGGACCCGTTACGTCCGCGGCAGTGGACCCTCGACCGCATCCATGCGCCAGCGGCGTGGCGCTTCTCGACCGGCCGCGGCGTCCTCGTCGCGGTCATCGACAGCGGCGTCGACCTGCGGCAGCCCGACCTGCGCGGGAAGCTGGTCGTCGCCAAGGGCGCCGACCTGTCTGACCCCAAAGGCTGTCTCGACAACCATTGCCATGACGACGGGCCGCAGGACCTCTACGGGCACGGCACTGGCATGGCGAGCATCATCGCCGCGTCCCGCGACAACGGCATCGGGATGGCGGGCGTCGCACCGGACGCACGCGTGCTCCCGGTGCGCGTCGACTCCGCCCACTCACCGATGACCGTGCGGCGGGTCGCCAGCGCCATCCGCTTTGCGGCCGACCATGGCGCGCGCGTCATCAACATGTCCATCGGCTTCGCCGAGTTGCCCTACGAGCTATCGAGCAACGGCGTGAGCGCGGGCAGCGCATACGCAGAGGAACAGGGAGTCGACGCGCTGTACGCCGCGGTCGAGTACGCGTGGCAGAAGGGCGCGGTTCTCGTGGCCGCATCGGGCAACGGCTGGCCGAGCACTGGCCCCGTGCCCGGCGTGACGGCCCAGGGCGTGCAACCCGGCAAACCGGAGTGCAACGTGCCCGCGTTGCACCCGCTCGTCCTCTGCGTGGGCGCCGTCGACCGTGGCGACGTGCACACCTACTACTCCGACTACCGGACGCTCCACCCGGAGATGCTCATCGTCGGGCCGAGCGGGCGCGACTACGGCGGCGGCGCCATGCCGGAGTCCGTCGCGGCCTGCACCGACCGCGTCCTCACTGCCTGGGTCGTGCGATCCCCGCGCGCCTGCCCGGCTGGTCTGCCCGAGGGCTACAGCTACATCAGCGGGACGTCCTCGCCCACGGCGATGGTTGCCGGAGTTGCCGCGCTGCTCGCCGCGCAGGGCCGGCGTAACACCGAGATCGTGCGCGTGCTCCGCGAGACGGCAAGCGACCTTGGGCCACCCGGCACCGACCCGGTCTACGGGCGCGGCATGTTGGACGCGCTCGCCGCCGTCACTGCCGCGCGCGGCTAGCCGCAGCGACTACGACGCAGCGCCCGCCTTTCGGCGCCCGGTGGTCGACGCGCGCCGCTTCGGCGTCGCGCGCGTCGGCGTGACGCGCCCGCCGAGCACCTGCTGCAAGTACCGCCCCGTGTGGCTCTCCTCGATGGTCGCGACCAGCTCCGGCGAGCCCTCCGCGACGACGGCGCCACCACCCACGCCGCCCTCGGGACCCATGTCGAGGACCCAGTCGGCCGTCTTGATGACGTCGAGGTTGTGCTCGATGACGATGACGGTGTTGCC
>JBHELW010000048.1:0-6043 GCA_046262915.1 Mycobacteriales bacterium
GCCGACGGTCCGCTCGATGATGCCCAGCAGCGGCTCGAGCTCGGCCGGCGGCCGGCTGAGGTTGTCGCTCGACAGCAGCCACAGCGTGACGACCTCGACGCCGGCTTCGGCACACCAGTCGAGCAGGTCCTCGACCTTGTCTGCGCCCGCCCGGTGCCCCTCGCTCACGCGCGCGCCGACCGACCGCGCCCAGCGCCGGTTGCCGTCGAGGATGACGCCGACGTGCCGCGGTACCGGCGCGCCGTGGAGCTGGTGCGCGAGGCGTCGCTCGTATGAGCGATAGACGAGGTCGCGCAGCCCCATGCGGTGACCTTACGGCGGTTACCTCCTTTCGCGGTCGCGCGCGGTGCGGGAAGGTGCGCGAGTGCTGATCGAGCCGTTCGCGAACGCGCACGTCGACGCGTGTGCTGAGCTTTTTGCCGAGCGGCATCGGCGGGCGTGCCGACGTCACCAGCTTCTCGCCGCCGTCGCCGACCCCATCGGCGCCATCGAGGAGCGGCTGCGGGCCGGCGCACGGGGTTACGTCGCGATCGACGGCACGACCGTCACGGGCTACCTCCTCGCCGAGCTTTCCGGTCCTGAGGCATGGGCGCAGTACGCCTCGCACGCAGCGCGCGACGAGCGCAGCTACCGCCATCTCTACGCCGCGGCGTCCGCCGACTGGGTGGCACGCGGGGGGCTGCGGCACGCGGTTGTGACCGACGACGGAGACACGATCGGCGAGCCAGCGTTCGCCAACCTGGCGTTCGGGCGCGAGCACGTCTTCGCGCTCGGCCCAGTCGCGCCGGTTCCCACGCCGCCGCCCGGCATCGACGTGCGGCGCGCGACACCGACCGACATCGACAGCGTCGTCGGCATGGCCGACCTGCTGTCCCGGCATCTCGCCGGCCCGCCGGTCTGGTCGCCCGCGCCGCCGGGCAAGTACGACGAGGACCGCGCCGCTGTGCGTCAGGAGCTGAGCGCGGGCGGCGTCACCTACTTCGTTGCGTCGATCGACGGCTCAGCCGTCGGCTTCGCGACGTGGGAGCCGATGCCCCCGCGGATCGGCGTACCGAACGGAGCCGTCGCGATGAGCCATGTCGCAGTGCGGCCGGAAGCGCGCGGGCGCGGCGTCGGCCGCGCGCTCGACGCCGCAGCACGCGCCTGGGCACGCGAGTCCGGCTACACGGTGACGTGGGCCGACTGGCGGCTGACAAATCTGACGACAGAGCCCTACTGGCGCCACCGCGGCTGGCGCCCCTACGCGGTCCGCCTCACCCGGCAACTGCCGGCGGCCACGACGTGGCCGTCAAGTGCAGACCGGCTATAGCCGGTCTGCACTTGACCAGGTGCGTTACTCCTCGAGGCGGGCGACCAGCGCGTCGTACTCCGCCCAGAGCTCCTTCGGCAGGTGGTCGCCGAACTGCTCGAAGTGCTCGGGAATGAGGCTGACCTCCTGCCGCCAAACCGCGCGGTCGACCGTCAGCAGTATGTCGAGATCGGCGTCGGCGATCTCCATCCCGTCGGTGTCGAGCGCGCCTTTCGTCGGCAGTACGCCGATCGGCGTGTCGACACCGTCCGCGGCGCCCTCGAGGCGCTCGATCACCCACTTGAGCACGCGGCTGTTCTCGCCGAAGCCTGGCCACAGGAAGCGCCCGTGCGGGTCCTTGCGGAACCAGTTGACGTAGTAGATCCCCGGCAGCTTCTCGGGGTCGGTCGCCGTGCCGATCGACAGCCAGTGCGCGAAGTAGTCGCCCATGTTGTAGCCGCAGAACGGCAGCATCGCGAACGGGTCACGGCGGAGCTGACCGATGGCGCCGGTCGCCGCCGCGGTCGTCTCAGACGACACCGTCGAGGCGAGGAAGACACCGTGCTGCCAGTCGCGCGCCTCGGTGACGAGCGGCACCGATGTCGCCCGCCGACCCCCGAAGAGGATCGCCGAGATGGGCACGCCCTTCGGGTCTTCCCACTCGCGCGCGATCGTCGGACACTGCGCGGCCGGCGCGGTGAAGCGTGCGTTCGGATGCGCCGCCGGCTCGCTCGACTCCGGGGTCCAGTCGCGGCCCTTCCAGTCGATGAGGTGCGCGGGCTTCTGCTTGGTCAGCCCTTCCCACCACACGTCGCCGTCGTCCGTGCGCGCGACGTTCGTGAAGATGCAGTTGCCCCACAACGTGCGGATCGCGTTGGGGTTGGTGTCCTCGCCGGTGCCCGGCGCGACGCCGAAGAACCCGGCCTCCGGGTTGATCGCGTAGAGCCGGCCGTCGTCGCCGAAGCGCATCCAGCAGATGTCGTCGCCGACGGTCTCGACGACCCAGCCCGGCATGCTCGGCACGAGCATGGCGAGGTTGGTCTTCCCGCACGCCGACGGAAACGCTGCGGCGATGTAGCGGACGTCACCGTTCGGTGGCGTCAGCTTGAGGATCAGCATGTGCTCGGCGAGCCATCCCTGGTCGCGCGCCATCACCGACGCGATGCGCAGCGCGAAGCACTTCTTGCCGAGCAGCGCGTTGCCGCCGTAACCCGACCCGTAGCTCCAGATCTCGCGCGTTTCCGGGAAGTGCACGATGTACTTCGTCTCGTTGCACGGCCACGCGACGTCGGCCTTGCCGTCCGCGAGGGGTGCGCCGACCGAGTGCACACACGGCACGAAGAACCCGTCACTGCCGAGCTGGTCGAGCGCCGGCTGCCCCATTCGCGTCATGATTCGCATGTTGACGACGACGTACGCCGAGTCCGTGATCTCGACACCGAGTTGTGAGATGCGCGAGCCGAGCGGGCCCATACAGAACGGGACGACGTACATCGTGCGCCCGCGCATGCAGCCGTCGAACAGACCCTTCAACGTGGCGCGCATCGCGGCCGGGTCTTCCCAGTTGTTGTTGGGGCCCGCGTCCTCCTTGCGCTCCGGACAGACGAAGGTGCGGTCCTCGACGCGCGCGACGTCGCGCGGGTCGGACGCGGCGTAGAAGCTGTTCGGCCGCTTGCTTTCGTCGAGCTTGGTGAACGTGCCCTGCTCGACGAGCAGTTGCGTGAGCCGATCCCACTCGGCCTGCGAGCCGTCGCACCACTCGACCCGGTCCGGCTGCGTGAGCTCCGCGATCTCGCGAACCCACGCGATGAGCCGCTCGTGCTTCGTGGGCGCCGCGTCCAGGCCGGGGATTTCGACGTTTGTCGTCATGGTGTCGGCTCCTCGCGTCGTCAGACCGGGGAGTTTATCCGCCGGCGGAGTGCGCGGACGACGCCCTACGCACCCAGCAGCAGGCCGACGCCGGCGACCGTGTAGGCGACCATCACGACCAGCAACGGGAGCTGCCCGCGGACGGCGTGGCGCACCGGGAACAGACGCACCGCGCGGTCGTGCGCAGCGACGACCCCGACGATGTGGCCCACGACGATGAAGCCGACCTGCGCGAGCGAGATCACTCGCGCCGAGACCCAGGTGTAGTTGGTCTGCCAGGTCGCGGTCCCGAACATATCGGCGCCGCGGCCGAAGGGGTCGGACGCGAGCGCGAGCGCGCGCTGTCCCTCGAAGAGCAGCAGTGAGAAGTAGTGCGCGAGCGCGTAGCCGACGGCGATTGGGATGACCGAGTGCACAAACCGCGCCGGCATCTCCGCCGGTGACAGCTCGCTGCTGCGCGCCGCGAGGCGTGTTGCCACGATGAATGTGCCGGCGACGATCGCGATCGCGGCCGCGAGACCCGCCGTTCCGAGCAGCACGTTGTCCGCGGGCACCGCGTTCTTCCACCACCGCGCGCGAGTCACCCCGTCGTAGGCGGTCGAGCCGATGAGCACGCAGACGACGGCGACGAGACCCGGCGCCGGACGGATGGTGTCGAGGCCGTTCAGCGGGTTGAGCACGACGAGGCGGCGGTCGTCGCGGCGGCCGAAAGGCGCGAGCTGGCCGACCAACGTCGAATACACCTCGAAGCCGTCGCAGCGGTCGAACCACTGCGCGCCGTAGACCGCAGCGGCGACCAGGTGCGCCATCGCGTAGAGCACGAGGAACACCCCGACCACGCGCGGCTCGACGCGCCACGGCGGCACCAGCTCGAGCCACGCGAAGGCGGCGAGCGATGCGGCGGCGGGCCAGTACCCGATCGCCGTCGGCAGAGCGATCACCCCGGAGTCTGGATCCCCGCCCGCGAGCCGGGCCGCGGCCGCATGCAGGCTGCGCAGCGGGTTGACCGCGCGCCAGACGGGGCCGAGCAGCAGCGATACGACGACCAGCCCGACCCAGAGCTCCACGTAGAAGAGGTAGACCGCGAGGCTGTTCTCGGTGTCGGCGGTGCCGAAAAGCGCGCCGAGTACGGCGACGGTCGCGACGAGCGCGACGACACCGCGCACCACTGCGCGGAACGCTGCGGAGTCGAGGACGCCGGCGAGCCACCCGGTTACGGGACGGCCGGCGGCGGCCCCCTGCAGTCGCGGCTGCGGCCACAGCACCCGCAGGGCGGCGAAGGAGATGACGACCGCGAGGCCTGCGCCGTAGAGCGCGAGCCACACAGGAATCGGCAGGTCGGCTCGGCTGCCGACGCCGTGGGCGAGCGGCGTCACCGCACCTCGAGCTCGACCAGCACGACGTGTCGCTTCTCCAGCTCCACCTCGAAGACCCCAGCGACGTTGACGGCGAAACCGAGTGTCGCGGGGCCGCTCGGGCCGACCGTTGCGCGCAGCGACTTCCCGGGGATGTGCGCGTGCACCTCGTCGACCGCATCGGAGGTCACGACGATCCGCACGCGTTCGCCGCGCCGAACCTTGACCCGCCGCAGCGCGCCGACACGCTTCCCGTCGCGCACCGTGATGTCGACGATGACGACGTGCGGCGGGCTCAAGGTCGCTGTCGCGGAAGCCGCCGGCGCTCCAGTGGTGGACGATCTCGCCGCGGACGGCTCACCGTCGGACGTGCATGCGGTAGCGACAGCGAGCAGCGTGGCGGCAGCAAGCAGGCGGCGGGGCACCCCCACATCGTGCCGCACGCCAGGTGGCACGATCGGCGCGTGGGTCACCGCGCGAGAGCCACGTTTGCGTGTGCGGCGTTGCTCATCGGGGTCCTGGCCGGCATCGAAGTCGGCACGCCGCCTGCCCTGGCTCACCAGCGCGCCAGCCTGCGCTTCCGCGCGCCAACTGATGGCGAACAAGTCATCGGAACGCGGGTGTCCGTCGTGGTCGAGGCCTACCGCACGGGCGCGGCCGGCGCGCCCGCGGAGTTCCGGCTCACGCTCGACGGGCAGTCGGTCGACACGTCCGGGCGTGTGGGCGGCGGCATCTTCACGTCGTTCCAGCTGGCGGCGGGCGCGACCACGCGGCTGACGCTGCCGCTGGCGCGACCGGGAACACACGAGCTGCGCGCCAGCTACGCGACCGAGGCGCACGACTCGAAGTCCGACGTCGTGCGGCGCTTTGTCTCCACGCTGCCGTCGCCGACGGCAAGTCCCGCCAGCGCGCCGGGTGGGCGGCGGAGCGGGGGACACTGGCCCGAGCGGCTCATCGGCGTCGCGCTGGGTGCGGCGGGCTACCTGCTCGTCCGCCGGCGGCGCCGGGCGCGCGCGGCCGTCAGGGACGCACCATCACCTTGATCGCGGAGCGGTCGTCCATCGCCGTGTAGCCAGCCGGCACGCCGTCGAGATCAACCGTCATGTCGAGCACCGGGCTCGGGTCGAGGCGACCGGCCGCCACGTCAGCGAGCAGCTCCGGGATGTAGGCCCGGGCCGGCGCGACCCCGCCGCGCAGGTTGACGTTGCGGCCGAACAAGCTCCGGATGTCGAGCGACGTGATCCCGGCCGGCACTCCGACGTAGCCGATGGTCCCGCCCGGGCGGGCGGCACCGATCGCGGTGTCCATCGCTTCTTGCATGCCGACGCACTCAAGGACGCATTCGGCGCCACCGGACGTCAGTTCCTGCACCTCTGCCACGGCGGTAGTGCCGCGCGTCGTCACGACGTCGGTCGCGCCGAACCGGCGCGCGATGGCCAGGCGCTCCTCGTGGTGTCCGAGCGAGATGATCCGCTCGGCGCCGAGTCGCGCGGCGGCGAGCACCGCGCACAAGCCGACCGCACCATCGCCG
>JBHELW010000049.1:0-4664 GCA_046262915.1 Mycobacteriales bacterium
TCACGTGCGAACCGTCGTTGGTACGGCCGCCCGCCCGAGGTATGCCTCGCGCAGCCGGCCCTGCATCCGGCGTACCTCGTCGCCCGCCGCGCTCGCGACGATCTCGCCCTTCTCCAGGACGTAGGCCCGGTGCGCGAGGTCGAGCGCGAGCACGTTCTGCTCGACGAGCAGCACGGAGACGCCCTGCAGGGTGTTGACCTCCTGGATGAGACCGAACGCGGTTTCGGTCATCACCGGCGAGAGACCCAGGGATGCCTCGTCGACGAGCATCAGCCGCGGCCGGGCCATCAAGGCGCGACCGAGCGCGAGCATCTGCTGCTGCCCACCGGAGAGAGTTCCCGCCTTCTGGTTCCGGCGCTCGGCGAGGATCGGGAACGTCGAGAACGTGCGCTCCAGCGACTCGGTCATCGCGCTCTTGTCCGCGACTGTGTAGGCGCCGAGCTCGAGGTTCTCCGCGACGGTGAGGTCACGCAACATGCCGCGACCCTCGGGCACCATGACGAGGCCGCGCGGCACCAACCGTTCGGGTGTCGTACCGGTGATGTCGACGCCGTCGAAACGGACGCGGCCGGACATCGGCTTGAGCAGGCCGACGATCGTGCGCAGCGTCGTCGTCTTGCCGGCGCCGTTCGAGCCCATCAGCGCGACGATCTCCCCCTCGCGCACCGCGAGCGACACGTTGAAGAGCACCTGCAGCGCGCCATAACCCGATGCCAGCGCGTCGAGCTCGAGCAGCGTGGCAGTCATGCCGTGACCTTCGTCAGCGCGCCGCGGCCGAGGAACGACTCGATGACGGCGGGCTCGGCAGTGACCGCGTCCGGTGAGCCCTCCGCGATGAGCTTCCCCGACTCGAGGCAGTAGCAGTAGTCGCACACCCGCGCGATGAGCGGCACGTGATGCTCGATGACGACGAGCGTCAGCCCGAGCTCGTCGCGCAAGGCGAGGAACCGGTCGCCGAGCTGATGTGCCTCTTCCGGCGTCAGCCCCGCGCTCGCCTCGTCGAGGAGCAACAGGTCCGGGCCCGCGGCAACCGCCGACGCGATCTCGGCGATCCGCATCGTCCCGTAGGGCAGACCGCCGAGCTGCTCGTCCGCGAGATGCGCGAGACCGAAGAGCTCCAGGGCGACCGCCGCGCGCCGCCGCAGTGCCGCCTCCGTAGGCACGGTCCCGACGAGGCCGAGGATGCCCGCTGCTGCCGGGTAACGCGCCATCCACGTCTGCGCCAGGAGCACGTTGTCGCGCACGGTGTTGGCGCGCACCAGTCCCATGTCCTGCCAGGTCCGGGCCAGTCCGGTGCTACTACGGATGGCTGGCGGCGCGACCGTCAGCTCGCGACCGCGGTAGGTGATAGATCCCTGCACCGGTGCGAGCCCGCTCACCGCGTTGAAGAAGGTCGACTTCCCGGCACCGTTGGCCCCGATGAGGCCCACGACCTCGCCGCGACGCACCTCGAGGGACACGCCCTCGAGCGCATGCACGCCGCCGTAGATCACGCTCAGGTCGCGTGCCACGAGGAGGGCGGGCACCGGCAGCCGCGAGCGCAGCGGCCGTGGCACGGCGCGCAGCTCGGCGGACCGGTGCGCGGCCGCGACCGCGTCCGTCGGCTGCGGTCGTGGCGACGGACGCTCGCTCCCGCCGTAACGCATCCGGTCGATGCGCGCGGCGGCAAGGCGCAGCACGCCGCCGATGCCTTCGGGCTGTCGCACGATCGCAACGACGAGAAGCCCGGCGAGCACGATCGGCAGCAGGTCGGTCAGCGTCAGCGAGCTCGTGATGCGGCCCTGCAGGCCATGGTTCGCGAGCAGCGACGGCAGCGCGCGGACGAAAACGGCGGCGATCAGGATGCCGATCGACGACCGCGCGCCGCCGACAACGACAATCGCGACGAGGATGAGCGAGCTCTGCAGGTTGAAGTTGTCGAGCGTGTTGACGCTCGTCTCCTTCAGCGCGAAGAGCGCGCCGCCCAAACCGACGATCGCCCCGGAGAGCGCGTAGGCGAGGAGCTTCGTGCGCCCCGGCTCGATCCCGAAGCTCTGCGAACGCGCCTCGATGTCACGCACCGCGACGAACGAGCGGCCAGACCGCGTCGCACGCACGCGACGCAGGACGAGCACGACGACCGCGACGCAACCGAGCGCGAAGTAGTAGAGCGACCGGAAGCTGTGCAGGTACGACGGCTGCTCCAGGCTACGGCCGGACGCCGTGACGTCGGTCCGCTGGAAGAGGAACGCCTCGGCGAACGTCTGGAAAGCGAGCGTCGTGATGGCGATCTGCAAGCCGCGGATCCGCAGCGACGGCAGTCCCGCGATCGTCGCCGCGGCGGCGGTGACGACGATGGCGCCGACGAACGCGAGCGGCCACGGGCCGCGCGACCCGATGTTGATCGCGGTGAAGCACCCCACACCGAGGAACGCCGCGTGCGCGAGCGACAGCTGCCCGGTCTGCCCGACGAGCAGGTCGAGCCCGAGGGCCGCGATCGCGATGGCCAGCGTCGTGACGAGGATGGAGAGGTCGGACTCTTTGAGATTGATGACGGGCAGAACCGGCAGCAGCAACACCACGGCGAGCGCAACGACGCCGGCTATCAGCGTCGTCGACGCGTTGCGGCCGCGGCCGGATGCGTTACGCAGCACCGGCGGTCCCCAGCAACCCCCGCGGGCGCACGACGAGTGTGGCGATGACGAGGACGAGGATCGCCGCCTCCGACGCACCCGGTACCGCCGCGCCACCCGACGTAACACTCGAACCCACGACGCTCTCGACGACACCGACGAGCAGGCTGCCGAGGATCGCCCCCCACAGGCTGTCCAGCCCACCGATCACTGCGCCCGCCAGCGCGCGCAACGCGAACGTCGTCTGGGCAAACGGGGTCAGCCCGCCGAACGCCGGCGCCAGCAGCGCGGCCGCTACGCCGGACAGCGCGCCACCGACGACCCACACGAGGCGGTAGACGCTGTTGACCTTCACGCCCAGCAGCCGCGCGACGGTGGGGTCGCCGGTCGCGGCGCGCGTCGCGAGTCCGAACTTCGTCCGGTTGAGGAAGAGATAGAGCCCCAGCGCGACGACCGCGCTGAGCAGCAGCGCCGCGATGCGCGGCGCGACGAGGACGGCGCGAAAGATCGTCACGCGGCCGTCACCTACGGGCGACGGCGCGAACTGCGTCGCCCGCCCGAAGATCTGCACCTCGAGCAACGCGAGGAAGAGCGCGACACCGAGGGTCGCGATGAGGCCGTCGAGGGGTGGCCGTTGCACAAGGGGTCGCATCACCAGCCGCTCGACCGCGAGACCGAGCAAGCCGCCGACCGCGACCGCGACGAGGCCCGCCGTAAAGACCGAGACCTTGGTGTGCACGAGTGGGATCCCGCGGGTGTGCCAGCGCAAGCCGAGGAAGAAGCCAAACGCGCCGAGCTCACCCATCGCGATCGACAAGGTCTTGGTGCCGCTGTAGATGAGCACGACCGCGACGGCGATCAGGCTGTACGCCGCACCGACTGCGACGCCCGTGACGATCCGCGCGAGCAGCACCGGATCAGTAGTTGCTGCGGTAGTCGGCCTCGACGACCCAGCTGCCGTTCTGTTCACGGAACGTGCAGATCTGGTTTCCCCCCTCGCGCACACCGGGGGCGAAGGTGATCGCGCTCCACAGCAGCGGCGTGTTGTCCGCGAAGCCGGTGCGCTGCAGCTGGAGGTGTTGCATCGCCTCGCGGAAGTTGTTCTGGCCGAGGTCGCGGCCGGCGGTCTTGATCGCCGAGGCGATGACCTGGCCGAGTCCCCATCCCGGGATGCCGAGGTCCAGCGGCGGGTCGTTGTAGTACTGCCGGTACGCCTGCTGGTAGGTCTGGGTTCGCGGGTCGTTCAGCGCGGGCCACGGGCTGAACGCCTTCGAGCCACGGAACGCGGTGGGCCCGGTGGCAAAGACGAGGTCAAAGTTCCACGAGATGGAGTTCGCGAAGAACACGCCCTGGTAGCCGGCCCCCTTCGCTTGGTTGGCCAGCTTCGCCGCGGGCGTCGGCGCCATGTAGAGCCACGCGACCTGCGCGCCCGACGAGGACAACCCCGCCGCCTGCGTCGAGAAGTCGTTGCCCTGACCGTCGATCACGGCTTGGTACGCGACCTGCACACCCTGGCGCGCGGCCTCGGCCTTGAAGTTGTCGACGCCGGGCTGCAGCGTCGCGTCGCGCTCGTAGATGACTGCGGCCTTGTCGACCTTCATGACGTTCTTGAAGTAGCGCGCGATGATGCCGCCCTGCACGCCGTGGTCGATCGTGATGCCGAACGTCCACGCTTGTCGTTGGTTGAGGTTCGCCGGTGTCTGCACCTCGACGTTGGGCACCTGCCGCTGGTCGAGGTACTCGCCGATCGCCTTCTGCACACCGAGGCGGTCCAGCGCCGCGACGGCGAAGACCTTCTGGTCGATCAGCGACTGCGCCTGCGACCGCGCGACCGACTCATCCGACTGCGTGTCCGCGACGATCGTCTGCACCTTGCGCCCGAGGATCCCGCCGTGGTCGTTCAGGTAACGCCAGTAGACGTTGATGCCTTGCTCGACCTGCGGCGGCACCTGCGCCGCGCCGGTCTTCGGGATGAGGTAGCCGATCGTGATCGTGTCGTTGGTGACACCGGTCCGCCGACCCGGGTCGACGGGCGGTGGCTGACCGGGGCCC
>JBHELW010000050.1:0-3836 GCA_046262915.1 Mycobacteriales bacterium
GAAGTTGCCCGCGCCCTCGCCGTCGGTCCAAAAGCGGAGTCCGCGGCCGGCGTGGATGCGCCGGTGCGTCGCCTCGGGGTCGGGGTCGGCGCCGGCCTTGGCGGCGAGGCACGCCTCACGCAGGGAGGCGAACGAGGTCTCACTGTCGGTGGCAGTGGCGAGCAGCGCCGCGGTCTCCTCCGGGGCGGCCGCCGCGGCGTCGGAGACGAGCACGACCTGGCCGGACGACAGCGCGCCGGCCGCCGCCGCCGCAGCGATCTCCGGCTGGGTCTCCAGCCGTGCGCCGGTGTCGAGGAGCCGGCGTGCCTCGCCGATGCTCACCCGGGTCCGCCGGGCCAGCTCCTCGGCCGGGGTGCGCGTCCCGGAAGTCCGCCACCCGCCGGCCTCCGCGACCCGCGCGGCCAGCCGCGCCTTCACCGCCCACAGCCGGGCCTCCATCGAGCTGACCGTGGTGAGCAGCGCCTCCGCGTCTGGTACCGGAATCCGGTCGGGCTCGCACGCGGCGGCGAGAGAGCTCACCAGCCGCTCGGCGTCCGCCCAGGTTTGCATGGAGGAACTATAGTCGAACGTATGTTCGATCACAAGGGGGTGTGCACAAGAATTTCCAGTGCGTCTTCGGCTGCGCTCGCCGCGAAGCCGTGCGACGCCTAACCGCGCTTGGTCACCGGATCGAGCGTCACCCAGAGAATCGTCCACGGGAACGGCGTCGCGACCTCGCGGATCGACCCGACGTGGCTCGCAAAGCGCTGGAAGCCAGCAGCCGACCAATGGTTGAGGTGGCCCGGCGTGTTCCCGAGGTCTTTGACGTAACGCCCCGCGAGCAGGTTGCTGCCGCGGAAGATCGGCTCGCGCGGCACGGAGAGCACGAGGTGCCGGCTCGACACGCGCGCCAACTCGCGCAGCCCGGCCGCGGGGTCCGTCAGGTGCTCGAGAACCTCGACGCACACGATGAGGTCGAACGCGTCGTCGCCGAACGGCAGCCGCAGCGCATCGGCGTGCAGGTACGCCGGACCGGGCCGTTCGCGCCACTCCGCCCGCAGCCCGGCGTCGGGCAGGTCGATCGACACACACCGGCCAAAGCGCCCGTGCAGCCGCTGGCTGATGACGCCTTCGCCACAGCCCACCTCGAGCGGGTTACGTGGCGCATGGGCGTCGCGCGTCGTGCGCGCAATGACCTCGTCGAGCCGCGTGACCCAGCGCTCGGTGAGCCACCGGATGGCCGGGTTCTTGGCCGTGTACTTCTTCGTCGTGTTGCCGATCACGACGCCCGGGGTTTCCGGCGCGTTCGGCATTGCAGTCATGCGGGGCGGCCTCCGCGCGGCGGCGTCCGGTCGAAGAAGTGCTGGCTAGGCTAGCCGCCGCCCTGCCGATCCGGCGGGAGGAGGCGCGTGCGCGGTCTGTTGCGCTCGCGCACGTTGCGCGTCGCGTTCGCCGTGGTCGCACTCGCGCTGCTCGTCGTCAGCGCCGCGACCCAGTGGGGAGACATCCGGCCGCGGGTGCACGACCTCGGCGCGGTGTCCATCGGCGCGGCACTTCTCGCCGTACTCGCCGGGCTGTGGTGCAGCCTGCTGTCGTGGCGGGCGGTGCTCGCCGACCTTGGCTCGCCGCTGACGACGCGGGATGCGGAGCGCGTGTTCTTCGTCGGCCAGCTCGGCAAGTACCTGCCCGGCAGCCTGTGGCCGATCCTCGCCCAGATGGAGCTCGGCCGCGACCTGCACGTGCCGCGCCGCCGCTCGGCTGCCGCGGCGGTCGTGATCTTCGGCATCAACGTCGTGACCGGTGCGATCGTCGCGCTCGGCACGCTGCCGCTCGTCGACCGCGACGCGCTCGGCGCCCGCGGCTGGGCACTGCTCGCCGTACCGGTGGGCATCGCGCTGTTGCACCCGCGCGTCGTCAACCCGGCCCTGAACCGTGGCCTGCGCCTGCTCCGCCGCGAGCCCTTGGACCAGCCCCTGACCTACGCCGGACTGCTGCGCGCGGCCGCGTGGGCGCTCGCAATGTGGCTCTGCTACGGCGGGCAGCTCTACCTCCTGCTGCGCGACCTCGACGCGTCCGGCGCGCGCCTGGTGCCGCTCGCTGTTGGCGCGTTCGCGCTCGCGTGGGTCGTCGGTTTCCTGTTCGTCATCGCGCCGGCTGGCGCGGGCGTCCGCGAGGGGACGCTCGTTGTTGCCCTCGGCGGCGCATTGGCCGCGCCGGCCGCGACGCTCGTGGCGCTCGTCTCGCGGCTGCTGATGACGATCGGCGACCTGGTGTGGGGCGGGCTCGCGATCGCCTGGACCGGACGCCGGCGACTTGCCGACGTCGCGCGCGCCGAACGCGACGTCGCGGCATCTGTGTGATTACCTGAGAAGCCGCGGCATAAAGGAATCTGCGCGCCGCGTCGAACTGTTGATCAAGGAACATCCGCTCACCCGACATTCCCGCTGAGGTCACTGCATGCGTTCGCGACTGTCCGTCCACGCCGTCCTCGGCGCGCTCGTGATCACGCTGGCGGGCGGTGCCGCGTCCGCCGCTCCGGCGTACGCCGAGGAGGTCTACACCCGGCCGTCAAGTGGCGTCTTCTACTTCGCCGGCCACGGCTGGGGACACGGTCGCGGGCTCAACCAGTGGGGCGCACAGGGCGCGGCGACGCAGGGACAGACCGCGACGCAGATCCTCAACGCCTACTACCCGGGCACGTCGGTCGGCGCGCTCGGCAACGTCGGCATCCGCGTGCTGCTGCAGAAGGACGACGGCAAGGACGTTCTCGTCGACCGCATCGCCAACCTCGCCGCGCATGACCTGTCCAACAACGGCCGGTGGGCGCTTCCTGGTGGCCCGACGCAGTGGCGGTTCGTCGTCGACAGCATCGGCAAGCTGCGGATCCAGGGCCTCACTTCGGCGGGCTGGACCAACTGGGCCTTCGGCGGTCACAACGAGTTCACCGGCCCGCTGCGGTTCGAGGGTGCGACGCCGCTGCACTTGTCCTATCCCGACGGCACCGCGCGCGACTACCGCGGCACGTTGTCGGCCGTGCGCATGTCCTCGACGTCGATCGCGACCGTGAACACGCTTTCCATGGAGCAGTACCTCTATGGCGTTGTCCCGCGCGAGTCGCCGTCGTACTTCCACGCGGAGGCGCTGAAGGCGCAAGCGGTCGCGGCGCGGTCGTACTCGGCGTACAAGATCCAGCACGTCGCGAGCACCGCGAAGTGGGACATCTGCGACTCGACGCAGTGCCAGGTCTACGGCGGGCTGCGGCTCTACACCGGCGGTGACGTCATCGCGCTCGAGCGCGACACGACCAACGCGGCGGTCGACGCGACGCGCGGCGTCGTGCGCACCTACAACGGCGCAGCGATCTTCGCGGAGTACTCGTCGTCCAACGGTGGCTGGTCTACGGCGGGCAGCGTGCCCTATCTGGTCGCACGCGCCGACCCGTGGGACGCCATCGCGAGCCCGGACCACAACTGGAACGGACAGGTCAGCGTCGCGCAGCTGCAGGCGAAGTTCGCGGCGGTCGGCACGCTGGACCGCATCGTCGTCGTCACCCGCGACGGCCACGGCGACTGGGGCGGGCGCGTCAAGACGGTGCGCCTGGAAGGCCACACCTCGAGTGGCGGCGCCACGTCGGTGACGACGACGGGCGCGGGTGTCTACGGCGCCAACACCTGGCCCGCGTCGTCGTCGGGGCTGCGCAGCAGCTGGTGGAAGGTCACCAGCGCCCCGGTCCCGACGTTCACGGGCGCGGTAGCCGGCGTCTCGTCGGGCAACGCCGTGGCGCCCGTCGGCACGGTCCGCGTCTGGTTCGACATCCGCAACACGGGCAACCTGTCGTGGCCCGTCAACGGTCTCGT
>JBHELW010000051.1:0-2008 GCA_046262915.1 Mycobacteriales bacterium
ATGCGCCGCTCGTTACTGCCGTTCGCGCCGATCGCCGTCATTGCGGTTGCAGTCTCGTTGCTGACGGCGAGTCTCACCCAGCCCCGGGCGCACGCCGCGAGCGCCACCGTTGAGCTTGGCTACGACCGGATCGGGCTGCGCCGCGGAAACACCTGGCTGCTGCGCGATGCGCTCGACGGCGGGCCCTACGACTCGTACGTCGAGGAGACGGCGGGCTGGGTTCCGGTCGCTGGTGACACGAACGGCGACGGTGTCGGCACCGTCAGCCTCTTCCGCGACGGCATCTGGCTACTGCGCGACGCCCGCCAGGGCAGCCCGCGCGCGATCCACTTCGGTCAACGCGGCGACCTGCCGGTGGTCGGAGACTGGAATGGCGACGGTGTCGCGAGCATCGGGTTCTTCCGCGGCGGGCGCTGGTACCTCCGGGACAACAGCGTGTCCGGTCCGACGCGCATCTTCGGCTTCGGCATCCCCGGTGACGTCCCGGTCGCGGGCGACTGGGACGGCAACGGCCGCACCGATATCGCGGTCGTGCGCGGCAACCGGTGGTACGAACGCGACGCGGCGAGCACGGGCGCGTCGTCGCGCACGTTCACCTTCGGCAACCCCGGGGACCGCCGCTTCGCCGGCGACTGGGACCACGACGGTCGCGACCAGCCCGGCGTCTTCCGCGCTGGCGTCTGGTATCTCCGCGAGAGCAACTTCACGACGCGCTACCAGACGTCGCGCTTCGGCGCGCCTGGCGACGTGCCGGTCATCCGGCGTACGCCGGGGCTCGCCGCCGGCGTCACGCACCGCGTCATCCGCGACCCCGCCGGACCGTTCACGATCCACCTGGCGACGATCGACCTCGCCGCTGGCTCGACGCAGGACGCGGTGCTGTCGAACGAGCGCCTCGCGAGCTTCGAGACGACGTCGGCGATGGCGCGCCGCGCGCGCGCCGTGCTCGCCGTAAACGGTGACTTCGGACTGCCGAACGGGCGGCCCGTCCATGCGTTTGCGAGTGACGGCGAGCTCGCGCAGACGGACCAGACCCGCGGGCGCGCCGTCGGCTTCGACCTGCAGGGCGGCGTGTCGATCGGGGTCCCGAACGTGCGCGTGGGCTTCCGGGCGCAGGCCGACACGTCCGCGCTGACGACGGTGTCGCGGTGGAACTCGGGCGCGCCAGCCGCGGACGAGCTCGCCGCGTTCACGGCGCGCGGTGCCGGACTGGAGAGCCCGCCGTTCGACGCGTGTTACGCCGGGCTCGCGGTCGGCGCAGCGCCACGGGTGCACCCCGACGGCCCGGTCGACACCGACCTCACCGTGACCGGAAAGCGCTGCGGCGGCGAACCCGCCGCGGTGCCCGCAACCGGCGTCGTGCTGACCGGCAACCAGTTCAGCGCGACCGATCCGCTCATCCGCAGCCTGGCCGTCGGCCAGCGCGTGCAGGTGTCCGCCGACCTCGGGTTCCCCGGTGCCGTCGACCTCGTCGGCGGCAACCCGCTGCTGGTGCGCAGCGGCGCGATCCTCTCCGGTGACGTCGACGGCACCGACCCGTTCTTCGGTCGCCACCCGCGTACCGGTGTCGGCGTGACCGCCGACCGCAAGCTGCTCATCGCCGTCGTCGACGGCCGGCAGCCCGGATACAGCGTCGGCATGACGCTGCGCGAGTTCGCGCAGTTCTTCCTCAGCCTCGGCGCCCGCGACGCGGTCAACCTCGACGGCGGCGGGTCGTCGACGATGTGGGTCAACGGCGCGGTCGCCAACCGCACGTCCGACGGTGTCGAGCGCGCAGTGCCTTGCGCGGTCGTCGTACTCCCCGGGTTCGACCCGGGCGAGGTGCAGCTGTCGCTGCTGCCGCCGGGCACGGTGCCGTCACCGTCACCGACCTCGACGACGACCGCGGGCACCCGCGCCGCCGAGCGCGCCACGCGTTACGGCGTAACCGGCGACGTCACGCCGCAGTGGGCGCGCGTAGCCGCTGACGCCGGGAGCACCGGCGGGCTCGTGCAGTGGCTAGCGCACA
>JBHELW010000052.1:0-9148 GCA_046262915.1 Mycobacteriales bacterium
CCGCTGGTCATTCGCGCGCGTGCCGTTGCCCAGTCGTCGTCGGCCCCGACTCGCGGCGAAGTGGTCGCACGGCGGACCGAGACCTCTCGAACGGTGGCGAACGGCGACGGCACATTCACGACAACCGCGTCGAGTGGACCCATGCACTTCCGGGACCCCGCGGGCGCGTGGCAGCCGATCGACACCAACCTCGTTACCTCCGACGCGTCCGGATACGCGTGGCGCAATGGGGCCAACCGTTTTGCGACGCATTTCAAGGACACGTCGTCGAGCGACTTCTTGAGACTGGATCTCGCCGGTGCGTCTTACGGAGTCTCGCTTGACGGTGCGGCGACCCAGCGCGCGGTCGTAGACGGAACCCGCCTGCGCTACCCGGCCGTGATGCCCGGCGTCGATTTGACCTACGAGGCGACACCGACGGGCGTCAAAGAGACCCTCGTGCTGGCGAGTCCCGACGTTCCGCCGACCTACCGCTTCCGGGTATCTCCGCTGCGCTCCGCCAAGCTCTTCGCCACCCAGGGCCGACAAGGCGAGTGGATCTTCACGCGCCCAGGCGGTCGCCAGTATTCGTTCGTTCTAGACGCGCCTGTTGTCACCGAAGAGGGCGGCGGCCCCGCACCTGACCGGTCTGCAAAGCCAAGTCTGAGGGTCGCCCGATCCGGCACGCAGTTCGTCGCCGACCTCGCACTCGACTCAACATGGCTGCACAGTCCTTCGCGTCGCTTTCCTGTGTATTTGGATCCGACGCTAACGATCCAGCCGCCGCTCGCAGACATGAAGATTGACATGTCGTGTGAGATCTGCCCGAAGCCGTCGTCGGACCGGCTCGCGATCGGCACGGATACGCACGTCTACCGGTCCGCCCTTCAATTCGACCTGTCCGGGGTGCCGAGCGGCGCGGTTGTGACCGGGGCGTCGCTGCAGCTTTGGCACGACACCTGCATCACCAATGCGGTTCCGTGCGGTGGCGTCGCGCACCCGATTGAAGCCCACGCAATCACCAACGCATGGGGTCCAAGCGGATGCTGTACACCCCTTCAATTCCGGGCGTCGGCTGAGTCGACGTTTGTGCTGCCGAACGGGGCGGCACCCCAGTGGATGAGCTGGCCGGTGGCGTCGCTAGTGCGCGATTGGCTCAGCGGAACGAGTCCGAACTACGGGATCCTGCTCAAGCGCGCACCCGAGACCCTCAACCAGAGCGGTCCGACGCCACCGTCGCGCTCCTATGCGGACCCGACGCTGCGCCCGAAGCTCGACGTGACGTACGCCGTCAGCACGGTGACGCTGATCGAGCCGCCAACACTGCACTCAAATGGTGCTGACCTGGAGTGGACGCCCTTTGACCCTGCGGCCGGCCCGTTCGACGGCTACGCCGTGCACCGATCGTCGTCGGCCACGTTTTCACCATCACCAGACACGTTGGTTCAGGTCGTAAACGACATCGCCACCACGACGTTTCGCGACACAACGGCGGCTCCCAACCGGAGCTTTACCTATCGCGTTGTGGTCAACGGAGTCGCATCGAACGCCCAGACCGTCACATTGCCGGCGGACGGCCTGGCGAGCATCCATGTACAGCCCGACGTGTCGCGAGGGCGTGACACCTACCTGGACCGGATCGACGGCGAGACTTGGTGCGGGAACTTCGGCGCCGACCAGAAACTCCTCGTCGGCGCGCAACCCGGCGATGTATTCCGCTCACTCTTGCGGTTCGATCTCGCTTCGGTGCCGACCGGTTCGGCCATCTCAAGTGCGACGCTGTCAGCGTGGAGAGCTGACAACAACGAAGCAACGACCATAAACGTCCATAGCCTGCGCACCGACTGGGTGCCTGGCACCGGTATTGGGTCATGCACGAAGGACGGAGCGACGTGGTACGACGCGCGATCCGGGGCCGCCTGGGGTGTCGCGGGAGCTGACTTCGACTCAGCCGTCATATCCAGTCGGGCGCTCGCGGCGTCTGCGTCGCCAGGTTGGGACGACTTCGACGTGACCTCGGCGGTCACAAAGTGGACATCTGCGCAGCAGCCAAACTTCGGCCTTGTACTCAAGAGTGCAGACGAAGCGGCCGCGAACGACCGAGTCGACTACTGGAGTTCGAACTTCACGACGACTCCGTCGTTGCGTCCTCAGTTGACAGTGAGTTACGCCGACGGCAGCCACGCGCAGGCTCCAACCGTGGCATTGACGTCTCCGACGGGAACGGTTTCGGGTGCCAATGTGCCGCTCGCTGCGGCCGCATCGGACGATCGACGGGTCGAGCGCGTCGACTTCACCGTCGACGGGGTTGCGGCGGGCAGTGACACGACGGTGCCTTTCGGCGTTGAGTGGGACTCGACGAAGAGCGCAGACGGACAGCACACGATTGCTGCCCAGGCAGTCGACGACGCGGGGAACACAGCAACGTCCTCGCCGACAGCGGTTACGGTCGACAATTCGCCCGGCCCCGTCACAGCGCTGACGTCGCCGGCCGCTGGCGCAACTGTGTCGGGCAGCGGGGTCGCAGTAAGTGCAACGGCCTCCGACAACAGCGGAATAAGCAAGGTCGAGTTCTACTTCGACGACCAGCGCTTCGGCGAGGACACTACGTCGCCGTACAGCGTGACCTGGGACACGCTCACGTCGGCGCTCCCGGCCTACGACGGCTCACGCATTCTCACGACGAAGGCCTACAGCACGAGCGGCCAGGTGACGACATCGGCACCTGTCACGGTCACGGTCGCCAACACGTCGGGCACGAAATATCGCGCGAGCATTGCGCCGGGGCCAATCCCGCCGGTCATGAAGTACGACCCCGCGTTGCAGACGCAGGAGAGTTATCCGATCGACGTTGCGGTGACGAACAACAGCGCGCTGAGCTGGGACTCCAAGTACGTGTCGCTGATCGCCCAATGGCAGCCTGCAGCCGGCGGCGCCGCGATCAGCACGACCTCGTACAGCCTTGGCAGCGCGCTCGCTGCGGGCGGAACGCGCACGATTCGCGCCAACGTCACCGCCCCTGTCGTGACCGACGACGTTAACCAGCTCCAGTACCGGCTCGTCTTCGACCTCCAGGACTCCCAACCGCGACCCACGAAGACCTTCGCGAGCGCGGGCAACGCGCCCTCGATCAACCCGACGCTCGTTTCAAAGGTGCTGAAGGCGGCGCTCGGGCTCGAGCGCTACTACAACTACCGCGGTACGGAGCTCGGAGCGGGCGCGGCCCATCTTGTCAACACGGCGAGCGGCAACTCCCTGTTGCGCTGGACGCCGATGACAGCTGCCGGGCGAGGGCTATCCACGGTTGTCGACCTGACTTACAACAGCCTGGAGGACCACTCCGAGTCGCCCGTCGGCCACAACTTCTCTCTGGGCTTGTCGTCACTCACCCGCCTCGGCAACCCGATCGACATTCACCCCAACAACGCTGACACGATCGCGGGACGTGCGACGAGGTGGATCGCGCTCACCGACAGCGACGGGACAACGCACCGGTTCAACGGCCAGGTGCACGCGGACGGCACTGTGTACTGGCAGGAGCCAGCTGGTGTTCACCTCTACCTGCGGAAGTACTCGACGACGGACCTGTCGAAGACCTGGGCCCTCACGCGGCCCGACCGTGTCACCTTCTTCTACAACGACCAAGGCTTCCCGACCGGTGTCGAGGACCGAAACGGCAACCGGCTCGCGTACACGCTGGAGACAACACCGCCGGCTGATGACCCGGGTGGCCCGAAACAGCGCGTGACCACCGTGACTGACGCGGCCGGTCGAACTTTCGGCATCGACTACTTCACGAAGGCAGAGGTGCAGAAGGCACCGGTTCGCGGCAAGGTGCAGCGGATCACCGACCACAGCGGCGCGGCGCTGGACTTCGACTACTACGAGGACGGCAACCTCCTCCGGCTGACCGAGCGCGGCGGCACGAAGGCCGACGGATCGGCTCTCGTGGACCGCTCGATCGTCTTCACCTATACGAACTCGGCCGGCGACGCCGCC
Organism: Mycobacteriales bacterium; assembly: GCA_046262915.1. Classification (GTDB taxonomy): domain Bacteria; phylum Actinomycetota; class Actinomycetes; order BP-191; family BP-191; genus JBHELW01. The sequence goes on from JBHELW010000052.1 coordinate 3,979, forward strand.
GCGATCACCGACCCAGCCCTGCGCGTCAGCCCGGACCCCCGCACGCCGAACCAGTCGACGCGCCTGTACAGCGTCCGGGACCCCCGTGGGAAGGAGACGCGGTTCACCTACTACGGCCCAACGAGCGGGAAGCTGCGGTGGAAGCTCAACACCGTGACGGACCGAACGGGCGCGGTAACTACGTACTCGTACGACGTCACCAACAGGATCACCACGGTGACCGCGCCCCTGTCGCGGGTGACCAAGTACACGCACGACGTCGACGGCAAGGTCACGACGGTCAACAACCCGAAGAACGAGAGCACGACGGTCACGTGGAGCAGCGACTTCCACGCGACGAAGGTGACTGAGCCGACCGGGAAATTCCGCGAGTTCGCCTACGACGCCAACGGCTACGTGACGAGCGCGTGGGACGAGCTCCGCAATCAGACGTCACTCGCGTACGACGCGATCCCGGTGGATGCGAACGACGTGTCGGGCAAGTGGGCGACGGGTCGGACGATCGCGCATATCAGCCAGCTCAAGACCAAGACGGATCCCCGCGGGACCGCCACGGCCACACCGATCGACGACTACCAGTGGAAGTTCGGCTACGACCCCGTTGGCAACCTGCTTCGCGTCACCGATCCAGAGAGCTACGTCACGACGAACCTCATCAACGCGGACGGAACGGTAGCTTCGACGACCGACGCCAACACCCGCGCGACGAGCTTCCCCACCTACGACCCGAGTGGGCAGCCGACAAAGATCGTCGACGCACTCGGCCGTACGACGCAGCTCGGCTACGACGTAAACGGAATGCTCATCTGGGTCCAAGACCCGCTGCACGCGTCGAACACCGGCGGCGACCCCCGCACTTACCGGCGCTACTTCGACTACGACACTTTCCACCGGCTCGGCCGCCAGAGCGCGCCGAAGTCGACTAGCTCCGCAGGCGGGGTACTGGTCTGGACCGCCGTGGATTACGACCCCGACGACAACGTCCTAACGAATGTTGGACCCCACTACGGCGCGCAATACACCGGCACCGGTGCCAAGACGACGTCGGTCTACGACGACATGGACCGTCCAATCTCGGTCACCGGACCCGATGGCGGCGAGCGCACCGGGTCCGTCTACGACGCGGCCGGGCGCGTGACTCGGGTCACGAAGCCAAAGGGCGAGGCGACGGCGATCAGTGACAAGGACTTCGCGACATTCCTCACGTATGACGTGCTCGACCGAGTCACGCAGCAGACGCGGTATGACGTCGACGGTGCGGGTGCCATCACCCGGACCTACAACACCTTCGCGTGCTACGACCTCGCCGGCGACCTGCGCTCCGTTACGGCGCCGAACGCCAACCTGTCCACGGTCGACTGTGCCGCCGCGACGATCCCGAACACCACGCGGTTCGACTACGACGCCGCACATCGGCGTCTCGCGGTCACCGACCCGTTGGCGCACAAGTCATCTATCGAGTACGACCCCAACGGGAACGTCTCGGCGTCCGTAGACGCGACCGGCGCGCGGACCACCTACGCCTACGACCAGCGAAACCTGCGCACGCGTGTCGTGCAGCCGCTAACGACTGGGCTCACGCCGCGCACGCTCACGACGCGGGTGGACTACGACGGCGTCGGGAACCAGACCCGGGTCATCTCGCCGCGAGCGTGGGATGCCTCGGCCGACAAGGCGACCTTCAGCCAGTACGTCACGAACCTGAACTACGACGCCGTGAACCAGCTGGTGCGCGTCGACCTGCCGACCTCGACCGCCTACCCGCAGGCGCAGTACCTGCACCGCGGGTATGACCTCGGCGGGCGCCCGACCATGATCTCGCTCGCGGTGACCACGACGGACGTCAACGCCATCCCGGCGGACCAGAAGACGACGACGTCGTACTTCGACACGGGCTGGATCGAGACGCAGAAGGACCCGGCGCAGCCGAAGGTGCATTTCGACTACACCGCCGAGGGCTGGCAGGCGACGCGCACGCCGGAGAACGCGGCGGGGACGCTGGACACGGCGCAGACGATGCGCTGGACCCACTTCGCCGACGGGATGCTCAAGGAGCGCAGCGACCGCGGTGGCCAGCGCGCCACTTACACCTACGACGCAGACAACCTGCTCACTGTCGCGGACGCCGCAACCGGGCTGACCCGGCCGGGCACGGAGCCGCTCGACGTCGCGGTGAGCTACGACGGCCAGGACCTGGCCACCAAGACCAGGCACAAGAAGCGCAGCGCGACGACCTACCTCGCGACGGTTCTCGGCTATGACCGGGACGGCAACGTCGTGACCCGCGAGGAGAACCGCACCGAGGACGCAGCCGGGACGGTCACCAGGGCCGGCCGCAGCCACACGTTCACCTACGACGCCGCCGACTGGCTCACCACCCACGTCGACACCGGCACCACGACCGCCGCGGCAGACGACCAGCGGATCACCACGACGTTCGACGCCACCGGGCGCCGCGCGTCGGAGCGCATCGAGCGCAACAGCGCGGCGTGGGCAACCAAGCAGACGACCGACTGGACCTACACGGCCAACGGGCTGCTCAGCACCCTGACGACCAAGAACGGCGCGCTGCCGGCGGCGACGCTGGCCAGCCACACGCTCTCCTACGAAGACCCGGCCGGGCTCTACGTCGACGGCCACAAGACCGCCGACGTCTTCACCCTCGCCGGCCCGGACGCCACGGCGTCCTGCCGGGTCGCCCCGTGCACCGCCCGGTACACCTACGACCCGCGGGAGCGCCTCGTCCGGGCCGACGACGGCCACGGCACGGTGACGGACTACACCCTGGACACCGCGGGCAACGTGCGCACGGAGACCGCGGGCACCGCGACCAAGACCTACACCTACGCCGGCGACCAGCTCAAGACCGCCACTGCTGGTGGCATCACGCAGAACTACTTCTACGACACCGACGGCAACCTCGACTGCGTGACGACCGCTTCCGGTGCCGCCAGCGACTGCGCTCGGGCGACCGGAGCGCCGGTGTCGACCGAACTGCTCGCCGACTACGGCTACGACTACCTCAACCGGCTGGCGTCTTTCGCGAGCTTCACCAGCGACGGCAGGACTTCGACGGCGGCTGACTCGGCCGACTACACCTACGACGCGCTCGACCGGGTGGCCGCGGAGACCGAAACGCACGGCACGTCGCCGGCCCGGGCCACAGCGTTCGACTACCTCGCCACCAGCGCCGACGTCACCACCGAGACCCACACCGTCGCCGGCTCACCGACTCACACCAAGTCCTACGGCTACGACGCGCTGGGCAGCCGGGTGTCGATGACCGACACGCCGACCGGCGGCACCGCGGCCGACTACACCTACGGCTACGACACCCACAGCTCGGTGGAGCTGCTGCTCAACACGACCGGCGCCGCCACCGCGACCTACGGCTACACCCCCTATGGAGCTTCCGACGCGGGCCTGACGAAGGGCGACACCAGCGCGACCGACCCAACCAACCCGTTCCGCTACACCGCGCGCCGTCTCGACTCCGGCTCGGGCACCCTCGACATGGGCGCACGCCGCTTCGGCCCGGACGTCGGCCGATTCGTCCAGTACGACCTGCTGCACAACGCGCTCGGCAACCTCTCGCTTTCCTCGGACCCGCTGACCGGCAACCGCTACGGCCTCGCCGGCGGCAACCCGGTCAGCTTCGTCGAGTGGGACGGTCACGTCGCCATTAGCATCGGTGATAACGGCGGCTTGCCAGAGGAGCCGCCCGTCCCGGTCTTGATCGAGCGGCTGACTCGAACCCTCGAGGGAGCGGGCGCCGGAGCCGAGGCCGCGCGCCGATCTGTCACGGACGCCGCGCGCGCGCTCAGCAAGAGTGACGATCCGGTCGTTAAGTCGCGTGCCAGCTTTATCCTTCGCAACTTCGGCAAACCCACGCGCTTTTCGGAAAGTGGCTGGTTCAAGGCGGGCTCAAGGGGTCTCGCGATGGTCAACTTCCTCTTGGATGTCGCGAAGTACTCGTCAGAGCACAAGTCCGTCGTCGAAGTCGTCACACGGTCGTCGCTGAGCGCTGGGGGTGCCTATGCAGGCGGTGCGGGCGGCGCTGCCCTCGGTGCTGCCGTGTGCAGCGAATCCGGTCCCGGCGCGGTGGCGTGTGCGGCCGGATTCGGCATAGTCGGCGCTGCGGCCGGCAACTTGGTGGCGTCCGAGGTCGGTGACCTCGTCTTCGACGTGGTCTTGGACTCTTACGTCGGGATCGTCAATTGCCCTCCGATCGATACCCTCTTATCACCAACGGTCGCCTGTGGCGGTTTGAGTGGTACGACCGTCGCAACGCGGTCGCTTCTCATGCCCCAACCAAGCCCTGGTACGTACCCAGCACCGTGAGCACACGATTAGCACCGGTCGTGCTTCGTCGTGTGCCGCTGGGCGGCGGCTGATCGTGACGGCGCAGGCGAACATGGTGCTTAGCCCGCTGCAGGCCCGTGTCCGCAATGGAGGGATAATGGCGGGTGGTGCACCTGGGCTTCGCGGACATTGCGCCGCTGCAAGACGATGGGACTTTCGGTGAGCACCGTCGGGCACGGGACTCTTAACCGCGCACTCGGTTCTTTGGCAGGCGTTGCGACCTCAGCAGTTGTCATCGCGTTCGATCGTGGATGGAACGATGCCGCGACCCACCGCGGCTTAGGCATCGCAGTCGCTTCAGGTGGTGCGCTGGGATTCGTGGTTGGCGGCACCTTTTGGGTGCGCGCGTATCTTGCGCGCAGGGCGCACCGCCCTGTGTCGGATGGACGCCCAAACCTTTGGCCCCCGATCTTTCTGGGACTCCTCATCTTCCAGGTCATCATGCATAGCTCAGCGGGACTGAGAGTGAGCGTCCTTGCGTTCGGCGGTGGGTTGATGCTTGCTGCGCTTGTGGCCGCCTTCGTCTTGCCCTCCAAAGCCGATCCAGACGAGTCGGCCCACGCGTGAGCGCGCCAGCGCCCAGTGCCGCACGACATCGCGGTCGTCGTACTGGACAAGGCCGTGAAGGGCATCGCGCCGGCCGCGCTGCCCAAGGCCGGGTCGCTGTCGAACCTGTCCGGCTCGCAGCAGTTCACCTCGGTCGGCTACGGCGCCTACGAGGTGACCAACGAGCCCGGCGGGCACCGCTACCTCTACGACGACGTCCGCATGGTCGCCACCGGCACGCTGAACTCGACCAACCCGGCGT
>JBHELW010000053.1:0-8050 GCA_046262915.1 Mycobacteriales bacterium
AGCTCCGGCGTAGCGACCTCGTCGACGTGCAGTGACTTCCGCGGGTCTTTGTCCGCGACGGCGAGCCCCGCGAACATCTCCTGCTCGTCCTTGCGAACGACGACGCCGCGATAGGACTCCGGGATCGGCAGCGCCGCAAACGCGCCGCCCGGAGTGTCGCCGGCGAGGATGGCCTCGCGAATCTCCTTCACGAGCCGACCTTATCGGCGGTGGCGCTAGCGGCCAGGGGCCGCTTGGACGAGCTCGGTCAGCACGCCGCCGACTCCCTTCGGGTGCAGGAACGCGATCGACGCGCCCATCGAGCCGTGCCGCGGCCGGCTGTCGACCAGCGGCACGCCCTTCGCGCCGATCTCGTCGAGGGCGCGCTCGACGTCGTCGACGCCGTAGCCGATGTGATGCACGCCCTCGCCGTGCCGAGCGAGGAACTTGCCAACTGGGGAGTCGTCGCGGCTCGGCTGCAGCAGCTGGACGTAGGACCCTGGCGCCACGTAGAGCATCGCCTCGTGCACTCCCTGCGCGTTGTTCGTCTCGCGGTGCACGGCCTCGAGCCCGAACGTCTCGGCGTAGAACGCGATTCGCTCCTCGAGGTCGAAGCAGGCGATACCGACATGGTCGATGCGGGTGAGCACGGTCGTATCCTGGCATCCCCGCGATCACCCCTAGGAGGCCGTCGTGGCCGGCTCGGTCATCGTCTCCGGCGCGCGTACGCCGATCGGCAAGCTGCTCGGCTCGCTCGCGTCGTTCTCCGCGGTTGACCTCGGCGGGATCGCGATCACCTCCGCCCTCGAGCGCGCGGGCGTGAGCGGCGACCAGGTCGACTACGTCGTGATGGGACATGTCCTGCAGGCGGGTGCCGGCCAGATCACCGCGCGACAGGCGGCGGTCAAGGGCGGGATCCCGATGACCGTGCCCGCCTTGACGGTCAACAAGGTGTGCCTGTCCGGCATGGACGCGATCGCGCTCGCCGACCAGCTCATCGGCGCCGGCGAGTTCGACATCGTCGTTGCCGGCGGGATGGAGTCGATGACGCAGGCACCACACCTGGTGAAGAGCTTGCGCACCGGCGTCAAGTACGGCGACACGACACTCGTGGACTCGATGGCCCACGACGGCCTCTACTGCGCGTTCGACCAGTGCTCGATGGGGGAGTCGACCGAGCGCTACAACGCCAAGCTCGGCATCACCCGCCAGGAGCAAGACGAGTTCGCCGCGCTCTCGCACGAGCGGGCGGCGAGCGCCATGAAGAACGGCAGCTTCGACGACGAGATCACGCCGGTGCCGGTGCCGCAGCGCAACGGCGAGCCGCTGCTCGTCACGGAGGACGAAGGCGTCCGGCCCGGCACGACCGCCGAGTCGCTCGCCGCTCTGAAGCCGGCCTTCGCGCCGGACGGCACGATCACCGCCGCGTCCGCGTCGCAGATCTCCGACGGCGCGTGCGCCGTCGTCGTCATGAGCAAGGCCAAGGCAGCCGAGCTGGGCGTCACGCCGCTTGCCGAGGTCGTCGGCTACGGCACGGTCGCCGGCCCGGACGCCTCACTGCAGTCGCAGCCGAGCAACGCGATCAAGCGCGCACTGGCGAAGGCCGGGCTGCAGACGAGCGAGATCGACCTGTACGAGATCAACGAGGCCTTCGCGTCGGTCGCCATCCAGTCGATGCGCGACCTCGGCATCACGACCGAGGTCACCAACGTCAACGGCGGGGCGATCTCGCTCGGACACCCGATCGGTATGTCGGGCGCGCGCATCGTGCTGAGCCTCGCGCACGAGCTGCGCCGGCGCGGCGGCGGCACCGGAGCCGCCGCGTTGTGCGGCGGCGGCGGCCAGGGCGACGCGCTCCTCATCCGCGTCGCGGGGTGACCTCGCCCGTCCGGGCCGCACACGACGTCGGCGATCTCGTCCGGCGCGCCCTCGACGGTGAGCAGCGCGCCGTCGGCCGACTGATCTCGCTCGTGGAGGACGCCGCGCCGGAGCTGCGCGAGGTGATGGCCGCGCTCGCGCCACAGACCGGCCGCGCGCGCGTCATCGGCGTAACTGGCTCGCCCGGGGTCGGCAAGTCGACGACGACCGCTGCGCTCGTCACCGCCTATCGCGCGCGGGAGCTCCGCGTCGGGGTGCTCGCCGTAGACCCGTCGTCGCCGTTCTCCGGCGGCGCGCTGCTCGGCGACCGGGTGCGCATGCAGGACCACGCGACCGACGCCGGCGTCTTCATCCGGTCGATGGCGTCGCGCGGTCATCTGGGCGGGCTGTCGTGGGCGACGCCGCAGGCGGTACGCGTGCTCGACGCGGCGGGCTGTGACGTCGTGCTCGTCGAGACGGTCGGCGTCGGCCAGGCGGAGGTCGAGGTCGCGTCTCTTGCCGACACCACGCTCGTGCTTCTCGCACCGGGTATGGGTGACGCGATCCAGGCCGCGAAGGCGGGCATCCTCGAGGTCGCCGACGTCTTCGTCGTGAACAAGGCCGACCGAGACGGCGCGGACAGCGCGGTGCGTGACCTGCGGAACATGATCAGCCAGGGCGACGGGCCGCACACGGGATGGAAGCCACCCATCGTCAAGACGATCGCGTCGCGTGGCGAAGGCATTGCCGAGCTCGTCGGCGAGGTGGACCGCCATCACGAGTGGTTGACCACGACCGGGGAGCTGCAGCGCCGTCGTACGGCGAGAGCCGAGGCGGAGATCGAAGCGATCGCCGTCGAGGGGCTGCGGGAGCGGATGGGCGACCTGCACGGCGCCGCGGGGCTACCGGGCTTGGCCAACCGCGTTGTGAGCGGAGAGATCGACCCTTATGCCGCCGCGGACCAGTTGGTCGCCGACCTCACTGGTTGAGGTGACGTAGCGGGGGTAGACGGCAGTCATCGACTCCGGTTGATAACGCAGCCGCCGCAAGAAGGCCTGCCCGAGGGGCGGCGCTCACCCGTCATGGGTAATGGTGGCTGACGCGCGTCAGCGGTTGGCTGACGCCTGTCGCGACGCGACGCTCGCGGACGACGAGCTCTGGCTGCGCTACTTCGGGCTTGGCGGCGTAGTGCCGAGGACGGATCTGACCCGCTATCTGAGTGGAAACGCGGAGATCAGTGACGGCCAGTACGACGTCCTGGCGCACGCGGTCAACGAGTGCCTGGGCGAGCGAGGGCTCGCCGCGCGCGTCCCCTACCTGCGGGTCTGAGACGGCGCCGTCGCAGCGTTGGGCTGGCGCCCCGCGACAATGCGTTGCGCGATCTCGCGCAGCTTCACGTTCTCGCGCTGCGACGCGCGCCGCAGCAGGTCGAAGGCGTCGTCAGGAGTGCACCGTTGCTCTGCCATGAGGATGCCCTTGGCCTGCTCGATCACCGCGCGCGACGCCATCGCCTGCTCCAGCTGTTGCGACAGGCGCCGGCTGGCGTCGTAGATGTGCGCGTTCGAGGCCGCCACCGCAGCGGCGGCGGCGAGCATCTCGCCGGTCTTGCGCTCCTCGGGGTCGAACGCGCCGGCCCGCTTCGAGTACACGTTCAGTCCGGTGGACGCCTCGCCGCGAACGACCATCGGCAGCGAGAGCACGGCGGCAATTCCGGCCTTGTCCGCGGCCGCGCGCAGGCTCGGCCAACGACCCTCCGCGGCGATGTTCGGGACCTCGTAGACCGTCCGCTCGCGAATCGCCTCTAGACATGGGCCGCTCTTGTCTTCGTACTGCGATTCGTCCAGGTCTACGGCGACCTGGGAGGTCGACGCGACTGTGTCACCCGCGTCGTTGTTGAGCACGGTGATGCTTGCCGCGTCGCAGCGCGAGAGCGTCCGGCAGGCGATCTCGGAGATCCGCCCCACCGTGGACGCGAACGAGTCCTCGGCGTCGAGAAGAAGCAGCAACTCCGTCGCGGACGGATGCTCCAGGTCGAAACTCTGCCGGGCCATGCGTCGAGCCAACGTTCCGATAGCGGAACCTGTTGGTCGGGAGTCATCCAGCAGGACGTCGTGCCGTTGCAATGTAGCGCTTTGCGCTGACCGATGCGACCGCGTGGGTAACCTCTGAGCGTGAGCGGCGAGGAGATCGGAGCGGGGCGCGCGCGCTGGCAGGCGCGCTACGACGCTGCGGCGAAGCGCGACGACGACTTCACGACGATCTCCGGCGTCGAGCTGGAGCCGGTGTACGGCCCGCGGGACGGCGATGTCTACGCCGGCTTCGACCGGATCGGCTGGCCCGGCGAGTTCCCGTTCACCCGCAGCCTGTATCCGAGTGGCAACCGCGGCCGGATGTGGACGATCCGGCAGTTCGCCGGCTTCGGCAACGCGGCGCAGACCAACGAGCGCTACAAGATGATCCTCGCCGAGGGTGGCGGTGGCCTGTCCGTTGCCTTCGACATGCCGACCCTGATGGGCCGCGACTCCGACGACCCGCGGGCCCTCGGTGAGGTCGGCCACTGCGGCGTAGCGATCGACAGCGCTGTCGACATGGACGTCCTGTTCTCCGACATCCCGCTCGGCGGCGTCACCACGTCGATGACGATCAGCGGTCCCGCCGTACCGGTGTTCTGCATGTACCTCGTTGCCGCGGAGCGCCAAGGCGTCGACATCAGCACGCTCGACGGCACGCTGCAGACCGACATCTTCAAGGAGTACATCGCGCAGAAGGAGTGGCTCTTCGCGCCGGAGCCGCATCTGCGCCTCATCGGCGACCTGATGGAGTACTGCGCGGCGGAGATCCCGCGCTACAAGCCGATCAGTGTGTCGGGCTACCACATCCGCGAGGCCGGCTCGACCGCGGCGCAGGAGCTGGCCTTCACGCTCGCCGACGGCTTCGCCTACGTCGAGCTGGGCCTCTCGCGCGGCATGGACATCGAGAACTTCGCGCCGGGGTTGTCGTTCTTCTTCGACAGCCACATCGACTTCTTCGAGGAGATCGCGAAGTTCCGCGCCGCGCGGCGCATCTGGGCGCGCTGGCTGCGCGACGTCTACGGCGCGAAGACCGACAAGGCGCAGTGGCTGCGCTTTCACACCCAGACGGCCGGCGTCTCGCTGACCGCGCAGCAACCCGACAACAACATCGTGCGCACGGCAATCGAGGCGCTGGCCGCCGTACTCGGCGGCACGAACTCGCTGCACACGAACGCGCTCGATGAGGTGCTCGCGCTGCCCAGCGAGCGCGCCGCACAGATCGCGCTGCGGACGCAGCTGGTGATCGCGGAGGAGACCGGGGTCGCCAACGTCGTCGACCCGCTCGGCGGGTCGTGGTACGTCGAGGCGCTGACCGACGAGCTCGAGCGCCAGGCCGAGGACATCTTCACGACGATCAAGGGGATGGGCTCGGACGGCACGATGACCGCGGGCATCCTGCGCGGGATCGAGGACGGCTGGTTCATGTCGGAGATCGCCGAGTCGGCGTTCCGCTACCAGACCGCGCTGGAGAAAGGAACGAAGCGCATCGTCGGCGTCAACACGCTAACCAACGACGACGATGACGAGCTCGAGATCTTGCGCATCTCGCACGAGGTCGAGCGTGCGCAGCGCCGTGTCCTCGCTGAACGCCGGACCACGCGTGACCAGGGCGTCGTCGACGCTGCGCTGAAGCACATGCTCGAGGTCGCCCGCAGCGACGACAACATGGTGCCGGCGATGCTCGACGCCGTGCGCGCCGAGGCCACGCTCGGTGAGATCTGCAACGCGCTGCGCGACGAGTGGGGCGCCTACGCCGAGCCGCCTCGGTTCTAACGGTCCGGCACGGCACACGGTCCACGCCCTCCCACCGTCGATGTGAACGTTCGGTTGCTATGGCAGCCAGAACTTCACATCGATCGCTACGGGCGGAGGCTGGGGAGTCTGCGCCAGGTCCACGGGTGGGCAGGAATGTGCGGGGGTAAGGCCGTAGTTAGCCAAGTCACCCCCCAGCTTTCGGAGTTCTCGTGCGCCTGCGCGCCCTCGTCCTTGCCACCTGCCTGCTCGCCGCACCGCTGGCTCCGCTCGCCAGCGCGGCCCCGGCGTACTCAGGCGATCCCGTCGCCGAGGGCGTGGGCAAGGACCTCCGGCCCGTGGCGCACATCACCTACAAGAGCGGCACCGACCTCGAGTTCGCCACCGTTAAGGGCCGCGACTACGCGGTCGCGCCGTCGGAGTCGAGCGCCGAGGGCGGGCTACGCCTCATCGACATCACCAAGCCGGAGCGGCCGAAGCTGACCGGCTTCCTGCCGTGCGCCGTGACGCAGAACGACGTCCAGGTGCGCGGGACGATCGTGCTCATGGGCGTCGACGGTGGCGTGAAGAGTGACGTGTGCTTCGAGCAGCTCGACCGCAAGCCGTCACTCGGGCTCTTCGTGATCAGCATCGCCAACCCGGCGAAGCCGCGCGCGATCGGTTTCGTGCCGGTGCCCTACGGCGTCCACAACTCCACCTGGCACCCCGGCGGGCGCTACGTCTACACGAGCGACTCGGAACTCACCCCCAAGTCGAGTGAGCAGGCCGGGGCGATGGGCGGCCGGGTGCAGATCATCGACCTCGCCAACCTCCGCAAGCCCAAGCTCATCCGCGAGCTGCCGCTGCCGGCGAACGTCCTGTCCAGTCACGACATCACGTTCAACAAGGCGGGCACGCGCGCCTATCTGGCTGCCATCTCGACGACGCTCATCGCCGACACGACGGACCCGGCGAACCCGAAGATCATCACGACCATCGTCGACCCGACGATCAACATCAGCCACGGTGCCGACCCCACGCCCGACGGCAAGTACCTCCTCGTCACCGACGAGCAGGCCGGCGCCGCCGCCAATGGCGTGTGCAACGTCGGCGGGGTGCACGTCTTCGACATCTCGGTCGAGCTCGCGCCGGTCAAGGTCGGCTTCTACTCCTTCGACCCGACGAACTCGATCGCCGACACGACCAACAGTGGAAACCTCACGTGCACCGCGCACGTCCTCGACTACGCCGCAAACGGCAAGACGTGGTCCAACGCGGGTTACTCTGCCGGCGTGCGCATCGTCTCGGCGACCAGCCTGCTCGTCCGCCCGACCGAGCTCGCGTACTTCACGCCGAACGATGCCGACACGTGGAGCGCGAAGACCTACAAGAACCCGCGCTACCTCTTTGCGAACGACCTGAACCGCGGCTTCGACGTCTACCGCTGGGAGCCCGGCGCGGGCGCGATCCGAACGACGCGACCAGGCGCGCCGACGGTCTTCCGCGGGCCGACGACCTTCCGCGCGGGCAGCTACTGCTTTACGGCGGGCCGCTAACCATCACTGCCCAATGACACCCAGCCAGTCGTAGAAGGCAGCAAGCAGCGCCTCGTCGCCCGAGGTCTCGACCGCGTCCAAGCCGACGCGCCGCCAGACAAAGAGGAAGAGATCCGCGGCGCTCGCGCGCACGGCGGCGTCTGCTGTGGCAGGTGCGCCGCGTGTCGCGGCGGGCAGGTCCGAGCGCAGGTCGACGGACCAGGACCGACCACCGTCGGTCTCGGCGAGCTGGATGATGCCGCGCGGCCCGGCGTACAGCTCCTCGGGCTCGAGATCGGGCCGGTCACGCTCCTTCGGGAAGAACACGAGCAGCATCTCGTCGACCCCGTCGGCCGCGAGCTCTGCGTCGATCGGACGCGGTGCGCCCACCGAGACCTCCGCGTCCCAGCGATGGATGGCGGCCTCCAGTGCCATGCGGCGTGGCCAGAACGACGCCTTGTTCGTGCCATCCCACGTCCACAAGTCCAGATCCGGGTCCGTCGTCTCGAGCGCCTCGAGAAGGTCGCCGAACGCCGCGTCGTACCAGGCGAGGAGCGTGTCTCCGGTCAGGCCATCCGGTCTGAGGTCGCGGCTCTCGGACGGCTCCAACGATCTGCTGCGCACGATGCGCGCCTTGTGCGCGAACACGACACCCGTGTGCGCGACGAGGTCGGCAACCATCCAGTCGGGACACGGTGGCACGCGCCGGTCGAGCGCGCCGCGGGCGGCGTCGGCGAGCGCCTGGCCGTCCGCGCGGAGGTGACTCAGGTACGGGATGGTCGCCATGGCACGAGTGTGCCGGATGTGTCCTGGGCGCCGAGCGATTCACCAGCACCGCGAAGCCCGCAACGGGCTGCTCGCCGCGGCGATCGGCGT
>JBHELW010000054.1:0-2203 GCA_046262915.1 Mycobacteriales bacterium
TCGGGGCTAGATCGCGCGACCGGCGACGCGACGCGATCCGGCGGCCCAGCCCGCGCCAGCGCGGCCGTCATGCGACCCGCCGCGGAAACGAGCCCCGCGCCCACGACGATCATCGTCAGGGCGAGCAGGGCGACCGCGGTGGTGGACGAGCCGGTCTTGGCGAGGGTGGATCCCGCTGGCCGCGGCGCACCAGGCGGTGGCGCGATGACGGGTTGGGGCGAGGTGTCCGTCCGCGGAGCTGCGGACGGAGCAGTGCCGGGGGTCAGCGGCGCGAGGCCGCTCACCCCACTCCCTACGCCGGAGACCGCGCCGACTGCCGTCCGCGCCGCGTTGGAGCGTGCGGGCGTGGCCTGGTCGGAGCGGATCACCGCGACGTTGGAGACAGTGGTGGCGGGCAGCGGCCCGGTGCCGGTCCGCACGAGCGTCGCGCGGAAGCTCAGCGATACCCGGCTCCCGCCGGCCAGCGTGCCCAGCGTCCAACGCAGGCTGCGGCTGACCCGGTCGTAGAGGATCGAGCAGCGGTTCGAGCAGCGGGCCGACCCGATGACATAGCGCAGGGTCGGCGGAATGGCGTCGGTGACGACGACCCGCGTCTGCGGGAGCGGTCCCGTGGTGCCCGCGGTGAGCGAGTAGGTCAACACGTCGCCGTAGCTGGCGCGGGTGGCGCTGACCCTCTTGCTGAGGGTGAGACCTGAGGCGGCCTGCGCGGCGCGCGCGGTGAGCGGCGGCGGCGCAGGCACGGGCGAAGCCGCAACGACTGCGGCGGCCGGCGTCGTGACGGGCGGCGCTGCCGGGGTGACGTCGGCTGGCGGTCCAGCGTCCGCCACCGCCGCCGGGCCCGGGAGGACGGGGGCGGCGACGGCCGGTGGCACGTCAGGCAACGTCGGTAGTAGCCCGTCGTCGTTGGGGTCCGGCGCGACGATCTCCGGGAGGGCCGCGACCGCGTTCGTCAACGGTGCCGAGCAGTCGGGCACGTCCACCGGCGGCGCGGCGACGGGCGCAGGTGCCGCCGCCGACGGCGGGCTCAGGGTCAGCGTGCCGTCGGCTTCCGCCGTAACGACGATGAGGTCGACCGCCGCTCGGGGGTCAACATCGGCCAGACACGGCAGGTCGACTCGGGCCAGCCAGCCGGCGCCGGCGCGCACGGTGAGCGGCGCGCGCAGAGCCCGCGGCGCGGCCTGGGCGGCGGTAGGGAACGCGAAGGAGCCGGCGACGAGGCTGCCGCTGACGCCGAGGATCGTCGCGAGGCGCCCGCGCGGGAAGGCGCGGTGCACGCCTCCCGGCATCTGGGCTCCTCGCGGCGGTGCGGACTGCGGCGGACGGCCGTGCGCTCGACCGATTGCGGAGCGTGACGATACCCGAGCGTCGCGTCGCGAAGCAGTACTACGCGGTGACAGTCTTGCTACCGCGCAGCCACCGCACGCCCGCTTCGACGAACTTGTCGATCTCGCCGCCCAGCACCGCGTCGACGTTGCCTGTCTCGACCCCGGTGCGCAGGTCCTTGACCATCTGGTACGGGTGCAGCACGTAGTTGCGGATCTGGCTGCCGAACGCGATGTCCTGGCGGCTCCCGCGCAGCTCGCTCATCGCGGCCTCTTCCTCCAGGCGGCGGCGCTCGAGCAGCCGCGCCTGCAGGATCGTCATCGCCGTCGCCTTGTTCTGCAGCTGGCTGCGCTCGTTCTGGCAGGTCACGACGATGCCGGTCGGCAGGTGGGTGAGTCGGACCGCGGAGTCGGTGGTGTTGACCCCCTGCCCGCCCGGCCCGGACGAGCGGTAGATGTCGATCCGCAGGTCCTTCTCGTTGATCTCCACGTTGTCGCTCGCCTCGACCACCGGCGTCACGTCTACCGCGGCAAAGCTCGTCTGCCGCCGGTGCTGGTTGTCGAACGGGCTGATCCGCACCAGCCGGTGCACGCCGTGCTCCGGCGCGAGCAGGCCGTAGGCGTAGGGCGCCTTCACCGCGAAGGTCGCGGACTTGATCCCGGCCTCCTCGGCGACCTGGGTCTCGTAGACCTCGACCGGGTGGCCCTTCTGCTCCGCCCAGCGCAGGTACATCCGCAGGAGCATCTCGGCCCAGTCCTGGCTGTCCACTCCCCCGGCGCCCGGGTTGATCTGCACCAGCGCGTGCCGCTCGTCGTACTCCCCGCCGAGCAGGGTGCGCACCTCCAGCTCGCCGATCGCCTTGCCGAGCGCGGCTAGCTCC
>JBHELW010000055.1:0-1596 GCA_046262915.1 Mycobacteriales bacterium
CGGCGCTGTGACTTCTGCCAGATCGACACCGGCAAGCCCGCGCCACTCGACCGCGACGAGCCGCGTCGGGTCGCGACGTCGGTGCAGGCCATGGGGCTGCGCTACGCGACGGTGACGGGCGTTGCGCGCGACGACCTCGACGACGGCGGCGCCTGGCTTTACGCCGAGACCGTGCGACAGATCCACGCGCTTAACCCCGGCTGCGGCGTCGAGCTGCTGATTCCCGACTTCCGCGGCGATGCGCGATTGCTGGCGGAGGTCTTTGATACGGCGCCCGAAGTGCTGGCGCACAACCTGGAGACCGTGCCGCGCATCTTCAAGCAGATCCGCCCGGCGTTCACCTACGAGCGTTCACTCGACGTCCTGCGCCAGGCGCACGACGCGGGGCTCATCACGAAGAGCAACCTCATCCTGGGTATGGGCGAGACGCGCGACGAGATCACCGACGCGCTCCGAGCGCTTCGCGACGTGGACTGTGACCTCGTCACCATCACGCAGTACCTGCGCCCCACGCCGCGCCACCACCCGGTGACGCGCTTCGTCCATCCGGACGAGTTCGAGGATCTACGCCGGGTGGCCGACGAGCTCGGGTTCCGCGGCGTCCAGTCCGGGCCGCTCGTCCGTTCGTCCTACCGCGCTGGCCGCATGTACCGCGACGCGATCTCCGCCCGCCAAACCGCCACCTTCTAGATGTTTGTCCGTCAATACGCGTCACCGGTGACGCGTATCGACGGACAAAGGGACGTCAGCCGCTAACGGGTCGTGAGGAGGCGGACCGCGGCAAGGACCAGGATGACGGCGAGCACTCGACGTAGCGCTAGGTCGGAAAGCGCGAGACCAACCCGCGCGCCGAGGAAGACCCCGCAGAACAGGCCGAACCCGATGAGCATCCCGGCGCGAACGTTGATGTGCCCGGCGCGTGAGTAGGCGAGCACACCGAGCAGGCCGACCGGCGCGAGCAGCGCGAAGAGCGAGGTTCCCGTCGCGGTCTTCTGCTCGAAGCCGAGCAACAGCACGAGCGCCGGGACGATGACGATCCCGCCGCCGATGCCGACCATGCCCGACAGGATGCCGGCGCAGAGGCCGAGCGCCAGGCTGCCGACGAGCAGCGCCATCGAATGCCCTCCACGGGGTCCGCGGCGCCGGGTGCCCCGACGCGTCTCCCCTATCCTTCACCGCGATGGCTGACGACGGCGGCGGACGGTTCGCACAGCTCCGGCTGGCGATCGCGGCGACCGCGAAGAACGACCCCAAGTTCGTGCCGCTGGTCCTGGCGGGCTCGCTCGGCACCGCCGCCATCGTGGTCGTCGTCGGCGTCCTGATCGGCCACGTGATCTCGTTCGCGATTCTCGCCGTACTGCTCGGTCTGATCGTCGCGCTGATCATCACCGGACGACGCGCTACCAGCGCGCAGTTCGCCAGCATCGAGGGTCAACCCGGCGCCGCGGCCGCGGTGCTCAGCGCGATGCGCGGCAACTGGCGCGTCACGCCCGCGGTCGAGTTCACGCGCAACCAGGACCTCCTGCATCGGGTCATCGGCCGCCCCGGGATTGTGCTCGTCGCGGAGGGGAGCCCGGCGCGCGCGCGAGAGCTCAT
>JBHELW010000056.1:0-9611 GCA_046262915.1 Mycobacteriales bacterium
CTTCGACATCCCCACGCGAAAGCTGCCGTTCGGCGTCAAGGTCGAGTCGGTCGCGGTGACCCCGGACGCCCTGGCGATCGGCGCGTCGGCGAGCGGTCTCGTCGTACCGGCGCGGTAGCCGGTCACCCGTTCGGCGCTACAACTACGCGCCAAAGCGGTCGATGAACTCAGCAAACCGGTTCGAACCCAGCAGAGAAGCGGGAAAGAAGACACCGTGCTCGCGACGACCTACGCCGACGTCGCCGCCGCGCTCGAGGAGCGCGCGGAGGAGTACGCGCGCGCTCTTGTCGAGAAGGGTCTGGGGGCCGACGCGACGCCGCTGTCGACAGATGGGTCGCCGGGGACCTCAGCGGCGATCAGCCGCCGTCAGTGGCGCGACGCCGGGATCGCGCGCACCTTGCGCGACGCTGCCCGGCAGCTTCGCGAGTGGGAGGAAGAGGGCGGCGGCGCACGCCAGCGGCTGGTGCTGCGCGTGCAGGCATGGCTCACCTCGCAGGAGATCGAGTACGACGCGGCCGCTGACGCCGCGATGACTGGGCTGCTCGCGAGCGAGGTAGAGAACGCCGGTGAGCGGGCGAGCGTCGTCGCACACTCGGCGTACTTCGTCGGCATGGCGCGCGGCACCCGGATCGCGCGTGAGATCTGCACGTCCCTTCTCCGCAATCCGTAGGCGCCCAAGCGCGCGCTGACCGCGAGTACGGTGGCGGCCCTGCCGGCGAGCAGGGAGGCGCGATGGCCCCACGCGGGATACGTACGCAGGTTGTGGTTGCCCTCGCGACCGTGTTGGTCGGCGGTGCGCTGGGGACGACATCGCCGGCGAGCCCGCGTGCTCACCATCGGTTCTTCGTCGACGGGCGCTACGTCGCGCGCATCGAGCGCGAGTACACGACGCGGTTCCCGTCCCGGTGGACGAACCAGGTGCGCGGCACGGCGTGGCGCACGGCACACGACGCCGCGGCGCTGTACCTGCGCGACGAGTGGGCGCGACTGGTCGCGCCGTTCGCGCGCGAGGGCGCGTTCGCCGAGCTGCGCCCGTTCAACTTCGTCGACCCGACCGGCGCGAACGACAACCAGGATCCCGTCGGGTTCTCCGGCCCCGAGAACAACGTGCTGGCATTCGTCCCGGGCGCCGACCCGGTACTGCGAAACGAGGTCGTCATCGTCGGCGGTCACTACGACTGCGTCGACATCACTGTGGACGGCGGCCTCGACTGCGGCATGCAGATGCCGGTATCGAGCGGCGTTCTCGAAGCGCTCATGCGTTACTGGCGGCAGAACAACCTGCGGCCCCGGCGCTCACTCGCCATCTTTGGCATTGACGGCGAGGAGCAGTGTCTGTGCGGGTCTGTCCACTACACGACGCTCGGGTCCGTCAACGCGCTGGCGAACCACCTCGAGCTGCCGGCGGCGATGTCCGTTGCCGCCTACCACGACACCGACATGATCGGCGCCAACTACCCGAGCCGTTACTTCGGTGACTCGCACAACGACTTCATGCCGCTGCAGGTTTTCTCGGCGCCCGCGGTCGAGGACCCAACGCGCGCACTCGCGCCGTTTGCCGCGTACGAGGCCGCCGTTGCGAACCCGGCTTTTCTCGCGCGCTTCAAGCTCTACCGCCGCGCCGCCATCCTGCAGCGCGACCGCTTCTTCCACGACATGCACGAGAAGTACCCCGAGTGGCGCTACCGCGACGGCGTCGTCAAGCCGTTGTTCACCGACGACCAGAAGAAGTACGTCAACATCACCGACGACCCGCTGGACCGCTCTGACCACACGGTCTTCATTGCGCAGGGCGTCCCCGCTGACATCAACATCGGGCTCAACGACCCGAATGCGGCGCCGCCAGGATGGATCAGCTACCACCACGTCGGCGAGTCGCAGGAGGAGGTCAACCTCTACCGCGGCGGCGACATGCGCCTCAACCGCGACGCCGTCCTCGCGCACGAGGCGACGGCCGCGTGGATTGCCTACCTCAGTGGCGCCGGCGAGGATTCCGACCCCACCCTCGGGCCGTTCTTCCTGGGCGAGACGACATCGCTGGGCCTGCCGCCGATTCCCGGCGTGCGGCTCGACCGACCGACCGCGCTGCTCCCGGCGTTGCCGCTGTCGCAGATCGGGACTCCGTGGCGCGCGCTCGGTCCGCGTCGCACGATCGTGCGTGGCCTCACCGTCGACCCGTTCGACCCGCGCACGCTCTACGCCGCGAGCCAGGACCGCGGGTTCCTCGTGTCACGCGACGCGGGTCGCACCTGGGTCGAGCGCAATGCGGGACTTGGACCGTTCGTATCGCTGTGGGCGGTCACCACAGACCCAGGCAGACGTGGCCGGCTGTGGGCGGCCACGCATCACGGCGGTGTGTTCCGCTCCGACGACAGCGGGCGGCACTGGCATTCGACGCGTAGCGCGGCCCACGCATCACCGGCCGACGTCGTCTATACGCCGCCGCAACAACCTGTGAGCGGAACGCAGCTGCTGAACGACAACATCCAGGTGCGTCAGCTGGCATCGGAGCCGGGCGGCGTCTGGCTCTACGGCGTCGACCAGTGCCTCGGGCAGTACGCCCCGACCGGGCAGCGCTGCGCGACGCGCGCCGATTGGCCGGCCGAGGGGTTCGACCCGCATCCGATGCTGCTGTACTACTACCGCTACGCATCGGACGGCGCCGTGCTGCCGGGCGGCACCTACCTCGGCAGCGGCTTCTCGACGTACTTGACCGGCGGGGGCGTCTTCCGCACGCGGGACATGGGGCGCACGTGGAGCTACGAGTGGCCCGAGAGTGGTGCGAACTCGAACCTCTGGCGCGTTCGGTTCGCCGGTGGCCGGCGGGCGTATGCGGCGGGGTCGGGCGGGGTCTTCGGGTCGACTGACGCCGGTGCCTCGTGGCGAACCCTGCATGCGCCCACGTCCGAGGTGCGCGCGCTGGCGGTCGATCCCCGTGACGGCGACCGCGTCTACGCCGGGTCGTGGGACGCGAACGGCGGCATCTTCCGCTCGACCGACGGCGGCGACACCTGGCACCGCACGAGCAACGGGCTGCCGGACCGTGCCGGCATCCAGGCGCTCGCCGTCGACCCGCGCAACCCACGGCGGCTCGCTGCGGCCACGTACTGGTACGGCGTCTACGTGTCCAACGACGGCGGCGACCACTGGCGGCTCGCGGCGTTCAACATGCCCGCCCGGACGCGGCAGCGCCTCGACGACGTCACGTTCACCCGCGACGGCGTGCTCTACGCGGCCTCCCACGACGGCGTCTTCCGCCTCGGCTGAAGCCGCCACCCGGGAATGACGCGCAGAGCGCCGCGCTTCTCCTCGGTGTGACCGGCTGGATTGCCCTCGTCGCCGCGACCGCCGTCAGCGGCGCCGTCGGTCTGCTCTGGCGCTCGCTGAACGGGCGGATGCGCGCGGTGGGGTCGGCCGCTGCCTTGGCGACCGATGACCTTGTCGCGCTGGGGATCGAGCCCGGTGCGCGGGCGACGCTCGTGCAGTTCTCGTCGGCGTTCTGCGCGCCCTGCCGCGCCACGCGACGTGTGCTCAGCGACGTCGCGGACATGGTGCCGGGCGTGGCTTACGCCGAGATCGACGCAGAGTCCAACCTCGACCTCGTGCGGCGGTTCAACGTGCTGCGCACGCCGACGGTGCTCGTCGTAGACCGAGACGGGCGGTTGCTGAAGCGGGCGAGCGGGCAGCCGCGCAAGGCCGACGTGATCGCGGCTCTCGCGCCGTTGGTCGCGTCATGACCGGACTTGCGCGGCGGCGACTATTACGTAAGGTGGATGTTGTGTATTTCACGACAGAGTTGATCAAGCGCCGCGCGGTGGACCTGTGCCGCGTCGGCAGCTGCCTCTGTCTGCCGTCCCGGTAGGGGCGGTTCGCGCCGGCTGACGGCCGGCTTCGCACGCTCATCACGCTCCTGACCGGGACGCGTCTTCGCGCACGCGACGCACCGACACTTCAGGGAGTTGCTGTCATGTCTGCACCATCTGTTCCAACGAGCTACGTCGACCCACGCGGTCCGCGCTTCGGTGCGGCGGTCACGTCAATCGTCCTTGCGCTCGCGCTCGTGACCGGATCCGCGGTCGTCGTCGGCCTGCAGGCGGTCGTGTTCCTCGTCGGCGCCGTGGCGGGTCTGCGCTATGCGCCGTACGGGCGAGTCTTCGCGGTGCTCAAGCGGGTTCGGCGGCTCGCGCCACCCGCTGAGCTCGAGGCGGAGGCACCGCCGCGGTTCGCGCAAGCGGTCGGTGCCGCGTTCGCGGTCGTCGGCACGCTCGGCTTTGTCGCGGGCGCAACGGCGATCGGTTTCGTCGCGACCGCACTCGCGCTCGTCGCCGCGTTGCTGAACGCGGTCTTCGGGCTCTGCCTCGGCTGCGAGATCTACCTACTCGCCCGGCGCACCCTGCATCGCGCCGAGCTCATCCGATTCGTCACGCCATCCAACAAGGGAGCAGCCGCATGAGCCGCACCGACGTGCTAGTCGACGCCGACTGGGCCGAGTCCAACATCGGCCAGCCGGGTGTCGTCTTCGTCGAGGTCGACGAGGACGTCACGGCGTACGACAAAGGCCACATCGAGGGTGCCGTCCGCCTCGACTGGCGGACCGACCTGCAGGACCCGCTGAAGCGCGACTTCGTCGACAAGGCGGGGTTCGAGGAGCTGCTGTCGGCGAAGGGCATAAGCAACGAGGACACCGTCGTGCTCTACGGCGGCAACAACAACTGGTTCGCGGCGTATGCGTACTGGTACTTCACGGTCTACGGGCATGAGTCGGTGAAGCTGCTGGACGGCGGCCGCAAGAAGTGGGAGCTCGACTCGCGCCCGCTGACGGCCGATGTCGGGACGCGGCCGCGCACGTCGTACACGGCGAAGGAGCAGGACACGTCGATCCGCGCGTTCCGCGACGAGGTCGTCGCGGCGATCGGCGTGCAGAACCTCATCGACGTGCGCTCGCCCGACGAGTTCGCGGGGCGGTTGCTCGCACCGGCCCACCTGCCGCAGGAGCAGTCCCAGCGGCCGGGGCACATCCCGACTGCGAAGAACATCCCGTGGTCGCAGGCCGCCAACGACGACGGCACTTTCAAGACTGACGACGAGCTGCGCGCGCTCTACGCGGACGCCGGCGTCGACTTCGGCAAGGACACCATCGCCTACTGCCGGATCGGCGAGCGGTCGTCGCACACCTGGTTCGTCCTGCGCGAGCTGCTCGGGCAGCAGAACGTCAAGAACTACGACGGCAGCTGGACGGAGTACGGCTCACTGGTCGGCGTACCGATCGAGAAGGACGTCTGACCTTCGCCAGGGCTGCGCGCGTAGGTAGCGTGCTCTCTCGTGCGAATCGGCCGGCGGCGCGAGTGTTCGATCTGCGGCGCTCGCGTCCGCCGGTTTGAGCCCCATCGTGGCCGCTCTGACGCCAAGTGCCCGCATTGCGGAGCGTTGGAGCGTCACCGTGCGATTTGGCTATACCTCCAGCGGCGAACAGATCTCTTCACGGCACCGCGACGAGTGCTCCACTTCGCGCCGGAACGGGGGATCAGCCAGCGCCTGAGTGAGTTGCCTAACCTGGATTACACGACCTGTGATCTCGCGCCAGGCCGGGCGATGCGGGTGATCGACGCGACGGAAATCGACCTGCCGAACCGCAGCGTCGACGTGGTGTTCTGCGCGCACGTCCTCGAGCACGTGCCGGACGACCGCCGCGCGATGCGCGAGCTCCGCCGAATCCTCGCCGACGACGGCTGGGCGCTGATTCAGGTACCCGTGCTCGGCGCCGTGACTGACGAGGACCCCAGCGTGACGGATCCCGACGAGCGGCTCGCGAGGTTCGGCCAGGAGGATCACGTCCGCGCCTACGGTGAAGACGTGTACACACGGCTCGCGGCCGCGGGGTTCTCGGTCGACCTCGTTGACGTGCGCGACGTCGTGACCGCCGACGAGCGCGAACGGTATGGACTCGACGCGCACGCGCAGGGTGTCGACCCTGAGCACCGCCACCTCTGGGAGATCCCGATCTGTCGCCCTGTCGAACCAAGCCCCAGTCGCGGATAGCCGTCACATGCGCCGGCAGGCCGTCCTAGGCGCAGTTGCGCTGGCTTTCGCCATTGCGCCTGCTGCGGCGCAGACTCCGCAGCCGACGCAGGGCATCGGCCTGCGGCCGCTGCCGGGATCGAATTACCTGAGCAAGTCCGGCAGCTTTTTCGAGCTCGGCAGCGTGGCGCCGGGACGCTCCGTGGTGTTGCTGCTCGAGGCGCGCAACGTCGATCCGGAGCCGCACGCCGTACGACTCTTCGGTGCTGACGCGGAGCCGTCGCGCGGTGGTGGGTTCGCGTTCGCGCAGCGCACTGCGGCGCAACGTGACGTCGGCGCCTGGCTGCGGGTAGCTCCAACGACGCTGCGCCTGGCGGGCACGGCCCGCGCGACCGTTCGCGCGACGGTCACCGTCCCCGTCAACGCGACGCCCGGCGAGCACGTCGGCGGCGTTCTCGCCGAGCCGCTCGAGCCCGCGCGACCCGGCATCCGGGTCCAGACGCGGGTCGCTGTCGCGCTCTATCTGACGACCGGCGGCACTGCGCGACCCGCTGTCACCATCGACAAGGTCCGCCTCCGTCACACGGACCACACCACATGCGCAGAGGTCGTCTACCGCAACACCGGCAACACCGTCGTCGACCCTGAGGTCACCGCTGAGTACGACGGGTGGCTTGCCAAGCGGCGCGTGGTGACCCAGCGGCACGCGGGCGGAGTGCGGCCCGGCGACACGCTCAGCGTGCGGCTCCCGTGCTTCCCGAAGACGCCGCCCGGGCCCGGCAAGGTCAAGGTGACGATCCGCTACCCCGGCGGGCAGCAGACCGAAGACGTTGCTACGGGGCGCTACCCGTGGTGGCTCTGGCTCGTGATCGCCGTCCCGCTCGCGCTCCTGCTCTTGCTGCTGTTGTGGCGCCGACGCCGCCGCGACCGCGACGCGCTGCGGGCGCTGTTCGCGGACGCGGACGAGCTGACTGTCCGGCTGCTGGCCGCGGCGCAGGCGCAGCACCACGACGCGATCACCGCCCTCGAAGCGGAGCTTCGCGAGCTCGCCAACCGCGGCGCCCACGAGCCCGGCGTTCGCGCCGCGCATCGCGAGAGCTTCCGCGCCGGCGTTACGGATCTCGCGGCCGCGGCGGCCGGCGCGCTCGCCGGCGAGAGCACAGTCGTGCGCGCACAGACCGATGCCTCGGCGACCGCGCTCGATCTGCTGCGCAAAAGCGCGGGTGTCGAGCGCCGACCGCGCGACTGGTCGGCACTCATCGCGCTCGCGGAAGCGCCACGGCGTAGTCCGCGTGGCGCGCGGCGTCCTCGAAAGGACTAGCCGCAACCGCCCGCATCGGCCATGTCCGGCGGGGGCGGTCAGTCGATGACAAGCCAGTCGAAAACCACCAACCCACGGGGAGCACGCCATGCGTCGTCGTCACTTGGCAGCCGGAGTCGCGGCATCCGGTCTGCTGTTTCTTGCCGCGGCACCCAACGCCGCAGCCACGCCGGGTGCCGCCGGTACCGGTTCCGCAATCGACACCCTCATCGTGAGCCCACTCGCCGGCGTCCTCGCCATCGCGGGTGGCGGCGTCTCGCTGACGCCGGCCGCGGTGCCGGGCTCCTTCACGAGCAGCCTCACCGGCGGCACCATCACCGTCAGCGACCTGCGCCTGAACACGCTCGGCTGGTACGTCACCGCGACCTACAGCGCCAACACGACGGGCGGCGCGACCGCCCTCGGCGGCAACAACGTCGAGGTCTCCGCGTCCTCGATCACGGGCGACGCGGCCAGTGGCGCCACCGGGGTCAGCGACCAGGCGCTCACCAGCCCCGCGACCGTGATGACCACCGGCGCGAACACCGGCGCCGGCGTCACGGCGGCGTCAACGGCGTACAAGGTGCGGATCCCCACCAGCGCCGGCCCGACTAACACCTACGGCGCGACGATCACCTACACGGTCGCGAGCATGCGTTAACCCACGACCCCCGCAGCACAGGCGCTCGTCAGTAGACGAGCGCCTGTGCTGTTTCCTCCAGCACCTCGCCGACGAACGCCTGCGCGCCCGCGATGCGTACGCCGGGCAGCACGTCCTCTGCGCCGATGCCCCGTCGCGCGGCGCACTGCGTGCACAGCGTCACCCGGCCGCCGGCGAGCACCGCCGATAGCAGCTCGTGCAGCGGTGCCGCCTCCGCCAGCGTGAACTGCTCCGCGCGGCCCGGGAGCGCAAACCACGCGGACTCGCCGGTGAGCCACAGCGACACCTGCGCGCCGCTCGCGACGCCGATGGCGGCGACGGTGAACGCCTGCGAGCACCGCTCCGGCGCGTCCTCACCCGCCGTGGCCTTGATGACCAGCTGCCGCGACATCGCGAGCTCCTCCCGCCGTACGAGCGACCGAGGCGCGATCGTAGGGTCGTGGTCGCACCTACCGGAAGGACGCGTGTGTGACGAACGACTCCGCCGGGATCCCGCTGGCGCTCATCGTCGCGATCGTGCTCGGTGTCGTCGTGCTGGTCCTCGCCGCGGTCACGATCCTGCTGCCTGGCCGCCGCCGCCGCGAACAGGCCGGCGAGGCCGCGCGTGCCCTCCAGTTGCACGCGACAACGCCGGGCCCACAAGCGCGGGACGCGCTGCTCAACGCGCTGCGACACACGCTGGAGAAGACGACCACGCGTGAGCTGCTCGACGTGGCGGCGACCTACGGGCGCGAGTCGCTGCTCGAGAGCCCGCGTCTCGCCGCGCTGCCGATCCCGACCGCGTCCGCGCTCGGCGAGCGCGTGGCTCGGCTGGAACGCCGCGGCGAAGTCCCCATGGGGACCGTGGCAAGCGGCCGTGGCTAGCGTCGGCGTCGTCGTGCTCGTCGGGTCGTTCGGCCTCGTCGCCAGCCTCGCGTCGTACGCCGCCTACCGGCTGTTCCAGGCGTCGCGGCGCGACTGATGGACTTCTCGGTCACGCCGGAGCAGCAAGCCTTCCACGAGACCGTGCTGCGCTTCGCGTGCGACCACGTCGCGCCCGGCGCGAGCCAGCGCGACCGCGAGTCGCGGTGGGACCCCGCCGTGTGGTCGTCGCTGGCGGCGAACGGCCTGGCGGGGCTCCCCATCCCCGAGGCGTACGGCGGAGCCGGCGGCTCGATCATCGACTGCTGCCTGGCGAACGAGGCGATCGGCGAGGGCGGTCACGACGGGGGGCTCAACCTTTCGCTCGGCGCGCACTGGGTGATCGGCTCCGTCCCGATCTGGCTGCACGGCACCGAGGACCAGAAGACGCGCTACCTACCGCCGTTGTGTGACGGTTCCGCGATCGGGGCGTGGGCGTCGACCGAGCCCGAGGCCGGCAGCGACTCCGGCGCGATCCGCACGACCGCGACGCGCGACGGCAGCGACTGGGTACTGAACGGCACGAAGATCTTCATCACGAACGGACCCATCGCGTCGACGTGCATCGTCCTTGCGCGCACCAACCCCGACAGCGGTCCGGGCCAGGGCTGCTCGGCGTTCATCGTCGAGACGGCCAACCCGGGCTACGCCGTGGGCCGCGTCCTCGACAAGCTCGGCTGCCGGTCGTCGCCCACGGCGGAGATCGTCCTGACGGACTGTCGCGTGCCGGCC
>JBHELW010000057.1:0-1395 GCA_046262915.1 Mycobacteriales bacterium
CGGTCTAGGCCAGTGGGCCCGTGACAGTCGCCGCCGCCTTCACGAGGTCTGGCAGGAGCGCGTCAACCGCGCTGATCTGGGGAGCCACCTCGCGGTCGGTGTCCATCCGCGGTACGGCGGCACGCACGGCCGCGTGTACGCCACCGGTCGCTGCGGCGGGAGCCGCGACCTCCGCGCGGAAGTCGATCCCCTGCGCCGCCAGCAGGATCTCAACCGCGAGAACGGTGCGCGTGTTGGCCACGACGTCGCGCAGCTTGCGCACGGCGTGCCAGCCCATCGACACGTGGTCTTCCTGGTTGCCGCTCGTTGGGATCGTGTCGACCGATGCCGGGTGGGCGTGCACCTTGTTCTCGCTGACGACCGCCGCCGCGGTGTACTGCGCGAGCATGTAGCCCGAGTTCGAGCCAGCGTCCGCGGCGAGGAACGGCGGCAGCCCGCGCGAGAACGCGGGGTCGAGCATCCGGTCGATGCGCCGCTCGGAGATGCTCGCCAGCTCGGCCACCCCGATCGCGAGCAGGTCAGCGGCTACGGCGAGCGGCTCGCCGTGGAAGTTGCCGCTGGTCAGCACCTCGTCGTCGACGATGACGGGGTTGTCGACCACGGCGCCGAGCTCGCACTCGATGACGTCGCGGGCGAAGCGCAGCGCGTCGCGTGCGGTGCCGTGCACTTGCGGTGCGCAGCGCAGGGAGTACGCGTCCTGCACGGCGTGGTGCGAGTCGCGGTGGCTGGCGAGCAGCGCGCTGCCAGCGAGCAGGCGCCGCAGGTTCGCGGCCGAGTCGGCCTGTCCCGGATGTCGGCGCAGCGCCTGGACGCGCTCGTCGTAGGGACGGTCGGTGCCGAGCAGTGCCTCGATGCTCAGCGCGCACGCGATGTCGGCGACCCGGACCAGCAGCGTCGCGTCGTAGACCGAGAACGTGAGCAGCGCCTGCATCGGCTCCGTGCCGTTGAGGAGCGACAGGCCTTCCTTGGGACCGAGCTCGAGTGGCTCGAGGCCCGCCGCGGTCAGTGCCTCCCGGGCCGGCAACGTCGTGGCGTCACTCGCGCGGCGCAGGCGGCCCTCGCCGATGAGCGGCAGCGCGAGGTGCGCGAGCTGAGCGAGATCGCCGGACGCGCCGACCGAACCTTTCTCCGGCACCTCGGGGTACAGACCGGCATCGAGGAGCGCGAGGAGTAAGCGCGGCAGCTCGACGCGTACGCCGGAGTACCCCGCACACAGCGTGCGTGCGCGCAGCAGCAGCAACGCGCGCACCGTCTCGTCGTCGAGCGGCTTCCCGACGCCGGCAGCATGCGAGAGCAGCAGCGCGCGCTGCATCGCACGCAGGTCGTCGGGCGCCACGCTGGTGTCGGCCAGTGCGCCGAAGCCGGTGGTCACGCCGTAGACGACGTCGTGCCGCG
>JBHELW010000058.1:0-8682 GCA_046262915.1 Mycobacteriales bacterium
CTGCGATGCTCGGGTCATGACCGCTGGCATAGACGTCCACGAGGCCCTGGCGCAGATCAACGAGCCGTGGCAACCGCTCACGGTTGCGACGCTCAACGACTACGACATTCGCGTGGTCAAGGCGCACGGCGAGTTCACGCAGCACAGCCACCCTGACACCGACGAGCTGTTCCTCGTCCTCGATGGCACGCTGACGATCCGACTCGTCGACGGGGACGTCAGCTTGACGCCCGGGCAGCTCTACGTCGTTCCGCGCGGCACCCAGCACCAACCCGTGTCGGAGAACGGCGCAAGCGTTCTCCTCGTCGAGCCGAGCGCGACCGTCAATACGGGCGATACGCCGAGCAACCTCACCGCCGAACGCCGCCTCACCTAGCGCGGAGGGTTATGGCCGATGTCGACCTAGCCGGAAAGTCCGCGTCGTGATGACGACGCGGAGTTTCCGGTGACGGGCTACGGCGGCGGCGGTCGCATTGGGACGAGCGCTAGCGACGCCAGAGCAACACGATCGCCTGATCGTCCGAACCGGTCGTCGTCATCGCGTCGATCAACCGGCGCGCGCCGCCTTCGAAGGTCGTTACGACGAGGCGGTTGGCCTCACCGAGCAGCTGGTCGATGCCAACCGTGAGGTCCCACCCCGGCACCTCGACCAGGCCGTCGGTATAGAGCAGTAATGCGTCGCCGCGCGAGAGCACCCCGTGCTCCTGTGCGAACGCCGTCGCCGGTGCGAGTCCGAGGGCCATCCCGGCGACCGTCGACAGCGTCCAGTTGCCGCTGCCCGCGCGGAAGTGAGCGGCCGGCGGGTGCCCGGCCGACTCCAGCAGGTACTCCCCCGTCGTGAGATCGATGGCGACGTGTACGGCGGTCGCAAACCCTTCGCCCCAGTCGCGCGCATACAGATAGCCATTCGCCGACCGGAGGAACTGATCGGGTGGGACCGCGCCGAGCAGCCCACCGAGCGCGCCCGAGAGCAGCAGCGCCCGCGTGCCGGCCTCGAAGCCCTTGCCCGAGACGTCGACCAGCGCCACCTCCAACCGTCGACCGCCGTCACTCACCGCGGACACGACGAAGTCGCCGCCGAAGCCGACGCCACCGGCCGAGCGTTGCAAGACCTCAGCGCCCCACGCGGCGGGCAACGATGGCAGCTCGCCTTGCTGGCGCAACCGCGAGCGCAGCTCGAGCAACATGCCTTCCCCGCGCAAGCCCGGCACCCCGAGCTCGTCGCGGGTGCGCGCCAGCGTGAGACCGATCGCGCTACCAGCCGCGAGGACGGCGAACGCGCCGGGGCGAGCGGCCTCCATCCCAACCGCGGCGAGGTCGACAACGAACGCGACACCGACCACGACGACAAGCAGCGTCATCGCGCGCAGCCGCAACCACAGGGCTCCGCCGAGCAGCGGCAGCACCAGGCCCGACGTCGGAACCCACTCGGGGTTGGCCACCGCGGCCGCGAGACAGATCGCCGCAGCGGCACCGCAGAGCAGCAGGAAAGCGGGCGCGTCCGACGAGTGCGTCGACCGGTACCGCGCCCACCCCCCTGGGCGTCGCGCCCAGCGCAGGTCGGTCACCGAGCCCATTAGACACGCCAGGCGATACAAAACGCACATGCCCGGTACGGACAGCGTCGAGATCCGCAGCCTCACCGCCGACGATGTCGGCGAGTTCATCCGCATCACATCCGCGGCGTTCAGCGACGAGCCGAACCCGGCGGACGCGCCGTACGAGGAAGCGATCCTCGAACCCGCGCGGCTGCTTGCCGCCTTCGACGACTCCGCGATGGTCGCTACGACGGGCGCTTTCTCCTTCGAGATGACCGTGCCCGGTGCGTCGGCACCCGTGGCGGGCGTGACGTGCGTCGGTGTCCTCCCGACGTACCGCCGTCGTGGGGTGCTCACGCGGCTGATGCGGCACCAGCTCGACGACATCCGCGCCCGCGGTGAAGCGGTCGCGGCGCTCTGGGCCTCCGAGGGCTCGATCTACGGGCGGTTCGGCTACGGCGCGGCGGCGTGGAGCGCTGCGACGGAGCTCGACACCCGCGCGACCGCCATGCGCGCCGACACGCGCGTTGCCGACGTGCGGCTGCGACTGGTGCCGAGCCAGGATGCCGCCGCACTTCTCGCCGCGCCCTACGACGCCGCGCGCACGACGCGCCCGGGCATGTTCGCCCGCAACGCCGCTTTCTGGTCGCGGCGCATGACGGACTTCGAGCATCGGCGCCACGGCGGTGGGCCGATGTTCGTCGTGGTCGCCGAGTCGGGCACCGACATCGTCGGCTACGCGCTCTACCGCGTGCGTCAGGACTGGTCGACCGGGTCGGCGGCGGGCACGGTCGACGTCCGCGAGCTCGTCGGCGCCGCGCCCGACGTCGAGGCAGCGCTGTGGCGCTACCTCGTGTCGATCGACCTCGTCCGCAAGGTCGAGGCCTGGACGCGGCCGGTCGACGACGCGCTCCCCGCGCTGCTCAGCGACTCGCGGCAGGCGAAGCGCAAGCTCTCCGACAACCTCTGGGTGCGTGTCGTCGACGTGCCGCGCGCCCTGGCACAGCGCCGCTACGCCGTCCCCGGTCACCTCGTCGTCGAGGTCACCGACGACTTCTGTCCATGGAACACCGGTCGCTACGCCCTCGACGCGACGGGCGACTCTGCGACGTGCGAACCCACCACCCACGATGCCGACCTCGCGCTCGGCGCCGCCGAGCTGGGCGCGGCCTACCTCGGTGGGACGTCGCTGCAGTCTTTCGTCGGCGCGGGTCGCGTCACGGAGCTCACGCCCGGCGCGGTCCGCCGCGCGGACGCGCTGTTCCGGTGGACGCCTGCGCCGTGGTGCCCGGAGGTGTTCTAACGGCTCTCGTACGCCGAGACCTGGGCGATCCGCCGTACGTGCCGCTCGTCACCGGTGAACGCCGTCGTCAGGAACGTCTCGACGATGCGCAGCTGCTCGTCCGCGTCGACGACGCGTGCGCCGAGACTGCAGACGTTGGCGTCGTTGTGCTCACGAGCGAGCCGCGCGGTCTCGACCGACCAGCACAGCGCCGCGCGCGCACCGCGCACCTTGTTGGCGGCCATTGCCTCGCCGTTACCGGACCCGCCGAGGACGATCGCGACGCTGCCCGGGTCGCCGAGCGCGCGCTCGGTCGCGTCGATGACGAACGGCGGATAGTCGTCCTCCGCGTCGTACTCGACCGGCCCGCAGTCGACCGGCTCGTGCCCCGCATCGCGTAGCCACGCGACCAGACGCGTCTTCAGCTCGAAGCCCGCGTGGTCGGAGCCGAGGTAGACGCGCATGCGCGTCAGAGCTGCAGCGACTTCGTCTCGAGGAACTCCTCAAGCCCGTAGCGGCCGAGCTCCCGGCCGATCCCCGACTGCTTGTAGCCACCGAACGGTGCGAGCGGGTTGAACCGACCACCGTTGATGTCGACCTGCCCGGTGCGCATCCGCCGAGCGAACGCCTTCGCGCGCTCTGCGTCGCCCGACCACACGCTGCCCGCCAGGCCATAGATCGTGTCGTTGGCGATGCGCTCGGCCTGCGCCTCGTCGTCGTAAGGGATGATCGACAGCACCGGGCCGAAGATCTCCTCCTGCGCGATCGTCATCTTCGGGTCGACGTCGGCGAAGACCGTCGGCCGCACGTAGTAGCCCTTGTCCAGCCCATCCGGTGCGTCCTCGCCACCCGTGACGAGACGCGCGCCCTCGGCGACACCGCTGCGGATGTAGGCGCGCACTCGCTCCCGCTGGATGTCGGAGACGAGCGGCCCGAGCTTCGTCGTGTCGGCGAACGGGTCTCCCGGCGTCATCCGCTCGGCGTACTGCCGGGCGAGCTCGGCCGCCTCCTCCTGGCGCGCCCGCGGGACCAGCATGCGCGTCAGCGCCGTGCACGTCTGCCCACTGTTGAGGAACGCGTTGCTCACGCCGACCTTGACGGCCTTGTCGAGATCGGCGTCGTCGAGGATCACGTTGGCCGACTTGCCGCCGAGCTCGAGCGACACGCGCTTGACGGTCTGCGCGGCCAGCTCGCTCACGCGCCGACCGGCGCGCGTCGACCCGGTGAACGACACCATGTCTACGTCGGGATGCGCGGCGATTGCCTCGCCGACGACCGGCCCGGTCCCCGTGACGAGATTGAAGACCCCGGCGGGGAACCCGACCTCGTCGATGACCTCGGTCAGCAGGTAGGCCGTCAGCGGCGCGACCTCGCTCGGCTTGAGAACGACGGTGCAGCCGGCGGCGAAAGCCGGCGCGACCTTGGCGACGACCTGGTGCAGGGGGTAGTTCCACGGCGTGATCGCGCCGACGACGCCGATCGGCTCGCGGACGACAACAGAGTTGCCAACCTCCTCCTCGAACGGGAAGTCGACGACGAGCTTCGCGAAGCTCTCCAGCACGCTCACCGGCAGCCCGGTCTGCACGACGGACGCGATCTTCAGCGGCGCGCCCATCTCGGTCGCAATCGTCTTCGCGAACTCCTCGCTGCGCGCCACGACGCCTTCGTGCAGTCGCGAGAGGTACTTCGCGCGCTCGTCGACGCTCGTCGCGGCCCAGCCCGGGAACGCCGCGCGCGCGGCCGCGACCGCACGGTCGACGTCCGCGGCGGTCGCCTCCGGGATGCGCCCGATGACTTCCTCGGTGGCCGGGTTGACGACGTCGATCGACGCGGTACCCGTGGACGCCACCCAGGCGCCGTCGACGTAGATCGTGTCGCGCTCGTGCACGAAAGCCTCCTCGGTCAGCGCCGTCAGGCTAGCTCCCGCCGGAGTAGTCATCGTGGTGGTCGACGCGGTGCGGCAGGTGCTCGCCCACGCGACCCGGATGCTCGGTGTCGAGGTGGTCGCGCAGCTCGTTCTCGGTAGCGAACCGCAGCTCACAGTCTGGGCACTGGTGGACGCTCATGCGCTTTCCTTCCCGGTGCGCCGCGAACGCGCTCGGTCGCCGTTAGCGTCTCATGTATTAGCTGAAGATCGGCGCGCGGTCGCGGCCGCGCTTCAGCTCGAAGAACCCGTCGGTCGACAAGACGAGCGCGACGCCGTCCCAGAGACGGCCGGCCGCTTCGCCGCGCGGCGCCGGCGTGACCACGGGACCGAAGATGGCGCGGCCGCCGACGCTGATGATCGGCGTGCCGACATCGCTCCCGACGCGGCCGACTCCGTCGTCATGCTCCGCGCGAACCACGTCGTCCCACTGCCCGTCGTCTGCTGCCCTGGCCAACGTGCCGGGCAATGTCGCCGCCTCCAGCATGCGGCTCAGCGTGCTGTCGTCACGAGCCTCCCGGCGTACATGCCAGGCCTCCCCGAAGGCGGTGTAGAGCCGCGGCACGGCCTCGTCCCCGTGCTCCGCGCGAGCGGCCGCGATCACCCGCAGCGCTCGCAGTCCCGTGAAGTGACCCGCACGGTGGTCGGCCGACATCTCACGCTCGGCGTTGAGGAAGTAGAGGCTCATCAGGTGCCAGCGCACGTCGAGGTCGCGCGCGATGGCCGCCTCGATCAGCCAGCGAGACGTGAGCCACGCCCACGGGCAGACGGGGTCGAACCAGAAGTCGACCGCGGTCGACGCCATACCCTGCCTCCGCTGCGACGTCTCGAGCAGCCGCGATCGTGAGAAGATCGGCCACCCGCCGCTGGAACGGAGTCTGTACGCCGGATGCCTGGACGAAACCTGACCCGTGACGAGGCGGAGCGACGCGCGCAGCTGCTCGTCACCCACTCCTACGACGTGACGCTCGACCTCACCGGCGATGGCCCGACGTTCCCGTCGACGTCGGTCGTGCGGTTCGACTGCACGGAGCCGGGCGTCGAGACGTTCATCGACTTGGCTGCACCCGCGGTCCGCTCGATCACGCTCAACGGCGAGGCGGTCGCTACCGACGCGTTCGACGGCAACCACATCGTGCTCCGCGGACTGCGCGCCGAGAACGAGCTCGTCGTCGTCGCGGACTCTCCCTACATGCACACGGGCGAGGGACTGCATCGGTTCGTCGACCCGGTCGACGGCGAGACCTACATCTACACGCAGTTCGAGAGCAACGAGGCCCACCGCGTCTACGCGTGCTTCGACCAGCCCGACCTGAAGGCGACCTTCGAGCTGACCGTCCGCGCGCCCGGCCACTGGCAGGTCGTGAGCAACATGGCCGCCACGTCGCAGCCGGTCAGCTCCGCTGCCGACGCGGTGAACGAGTGGCGGTTCGGCGTCTCGCCGCGGATGTCGACCTACATCACGGCGATCGTCGCGGGCCCCTATGTCGTCGTCCGAGACCGCCACCGCGACATCGACCTCGGCATCTACGCCCGCGCGTCGCTCGCGCAGTACATCGACGCGGACGAGCTGTTCACAGTGACGAAGCAGGGCTTCGACTGGTACGAGCAGGTCTTCGACTACCCGTACCCGTTCGGCAAGTACGACCAGCTCTTCGTCCCGGAGTTCAACGCCGGCGCCATGGAGAACGCGGGGGCGGTCACGTTCCTCGAGGACTACCTCTTCCGCTCCAAGGTCACGAACGCGGCGTACGAGCGGCGCGCCGAGACGATCCTGCACGAGATGGCGCACATGTGGTTCGGCGACCTCGTCACCATGCGCTGGTGGGACGACCTGTGGCTCAACGAGAGCTTCGCGAGCTACATGGCGGTGCTCTGTCAGGTGCGCGCGACGAAGTACGCCGACGGCTGGACGACGTTCGCGAACAACGAGAAGGGCTGGGCCTACCGCCAGGACCTGCTGCCGTCGACCCACCCGGTGGCCGCGGACATGCCCGACATCGAGTCGGTGAAGGTCAACTTCGACGGCATCACCTACGCCAAGGGCGCGTCGGTCCTCAAGCAGCTCGTCGCCTGGGTGAGCGAGGACGCGTTCTTCACCGCTCTGCGCGGCTACTTCCGGCGTCACGAGTTCGGCAACACGACTCTTGCGGACCTGCTCGGCGCGCTCGAGGAGTCGAGCGGCCGCGACCTGTCGCTGTGGTCCAAGGAGTGGCTCGAAACCGCGGGCGTTAACACGCTGCGCGCGAGCTTCGAGACGGATGGCGACGGCACGTTCACGTCATTCGCCATCGTCCAGGACGCACCGCCGGACTGGCCGACGCTGCGCTCGCACCGGCTCGCCATCGGGCTCTACGACGCCGCCGACGGCGGTCTCGTCCGACGCGACCGCATCGAGCTCGACGTCGTTGGTGGACGAACCGAGGTGCCGCAGCTCCTCGGCGCGCGGCAGCCGGACCTCGTGCTGGTCAACGACGACGACCTGACCTACGCGCGCATCCGGCTCGACGAACGGTCGCTCGCCACCGCGACCGATCAGCTCGGCGCGCTGCCCAGCTCGCTGGCCCGCGCACTCGTGTGGAGCGCGGCCTGGGACATGACGCGTGACGCCGAGCTCGCCGCGCGCGACTACCTCCGCCTCGTGCTCCGCAACATCGACAGCGAGACGCACATCGGCGTCGTCCAGGCGCTGCTGCGCCAGTGCCAGAGCGCCATCGCGTTCTACTCCGCGCCCGACAACATCGAGCCGGCGCGCGCCGCGCTGGCGTCCGCCGCGCGGGAGCACATGTCCGCCGCGGAGCCCGGGAGCGACCATCAGCTGGCGTGGGCGCGCACCTTCATTCCGGCGGCCCGCCGCGACGACGACCTCGCCGAGGTGCGCGGGCTCCTCGACGGCACGGTCGAGGTCCCGGGGCTCACGGTCGACACGGACCTGCGCTGGCTCATCGTCACCGCGCTGGCATCGGTGGGTGCGGGCGGCGAGGAGCTGATCGCGGCCGAGCTCACGCGCGACGCGACGTCGGCCGGACAACGGCACGCCGCGACGGCGCGCGCCGCGGTGCCGACTTCAGACGCGAAGGCCGCGGCGTTCGAGTCGATCATCAACGACGAGTCGGTACCGAACGCGATCCTCGAGGCGCTGATCGCCGGCTTCCAGCAGCCGCACCAGCGCGACCTGCTCGCGCCCTACGCCGACCCCTACTTCGCCGCGCTGCCGACGATCTGGGAGAACCGCACCATCGAGATGGCGCAGGACATCGTCATCGGGATGTACCCCTCGACGTTGATCGACCAGTCGACCATCGACCGCAGCGAGGCGTTCCTGCGAGCTGCCCAGCCGGTGCCGGCGCTCCGCCGACTGGTTGTCGAAGGCGCCGACGGTGTGGCGCGCGCGCTGCGGGCGCGCGCGAAGGACGCGAGCGCCGCGGGCTGACCTGCGGGAGTCGGCTAACCGCTGAGTACGTCGGGCAGCTGCTCGCCCACCGCCGCGGACTGCTCCGCCCGTCCCGCGGACTCGGCAAGCATCGACAGGCCAGTCACGACGCCACCGGCGAGGTCGCCCACCGCGAAGCTCGCCGCCATCGACGCCGCGGCGAGCCGACAGGCGCGGTCGCTCAGGCGCTGCCGCGCCAGTGGCGCGGTGACGATCTCGAACCGACGGATGGCGGGCGCGACGAGCACCAGCACCGCGGGCTGGGTGTGCGCGTCGGCCGCGGCGAGCAGTCGCTCCGCATGCGCCCGCGGGTCGTCCTCGGTCGGTCCGACGTAGACGCAGAACTGCAGGCCGCTGGCGCGCTCCACGGCGGCGACCGTGCGCTCGATCCGCCGCAGCTGCCGACGCGTCAGCGGCGGCGCCGACGTTGCCATGTCCGGCTGCGCCGCGGCCACGGCGTCACCAGCCACCACTGGCGCCACCTCCACCGGACCCGCCGCCGCCG
>JBHELW010000059.1:0-5389 GCA_046262915.1 Mycobacteriales bacterium
GCTTGCGTGAGCTGGTCGTCGACTCGGCGTAGCAGGTAGCTGCGCAGCGACGTCGCGGCGGCGCCGGCGGCGATCGCCAGCGCGGCGGCGACGACGAGCAGCAGCGTCGCGACCAGCTTGATGCGCAGCGGCGTGCGGTCCCAGATCCGGCGCGGCCGCGCGGCGGGACTGCTGACGTCGGCGGTGGTCATGGCCGCGGCACGCGCAGGACGTAGCCGACGCCGCGCAGCGTGTGCAGCAACTTGGGCTCCGTCGTGTCGAGCTTGCGGCGCAAATACGAGACGTAGGACTCGACGACGTTGGCCTCGCCGCCGAAGTCGTAGTGCCACACGTGGTCGAGGATCTGCGCCTTCGACAGCACGCGGCCGGGGTTCTGCATGAAGTAGCGGAGGAGCTTGAACTCCGTCGGCGACAGCGCGACCGGCGCGCGCGCCTTCCACACCTCGTGCGTGTCGTCGTCGAGCTCGATGTCGGCGAACGACAGCCGCGACGGCTGCGTCTCCGCGCCCTGCCGGCGGAGGATCGCGCGGATGCGCGCGACGACCTCCTCGAGGCTGAACGGCTTCGTGACGTAGTCGTCGCCGCCGAGCGTCAGCCCGGCGACCTTGTCCTCGGTCGAGTCGCGCGCGGTGAGGAAGAGCACCGGCGCATGGATGCCCTCGGCCCGCAGCCGGCGGACCACCTCGAAGCCGTCTACGCCGGGCATCATCACGTCGAGCACGACGAGGTCCGGCCGCTCCTTGCGCGCCGCCGTAAGCGCGCGCTGGCCGTCAGCAGCGGTCGTCACGTCGAAGCCGGCGAAGCGCAGGCTCGCCGACAACAACTCGCGGATGTTGGGCTCATCGTCTACGACGAGCAGGCGCGCCTCGCCTGCGCGCGCCTCCGTCATGCGGCTCAGCTCCCAGATCGTCGTCGTCACGTGCTCGATCGTCGACGCAGCGCCTGACGCGCCGCTTCGCATTGTCTGTGAGTTGGCTGTGCGTTCGCGACCAGTTGGCGCTCGCGGAACTCGCAGCGCTCTGCCAGGTCGACGTCAGCGCAGGCACAGCGCGCGACTCGAACCTTCTTGCGTCGCCGCCACTGGGGCGGTCGTCGGAGGAGGAGCGATGAAAGAGAGAACCGTGGGATGGGCCGCCGGGCTGATTGCGGCCGGCGCGATCGCGGGCGGCGTGCTGGCGAGCACGTTGAGCGCGTCGGCTGCCCCGAGCCCGTCGTCGAGCGCGGGCGCGGGGAGCGGGACGACGACCCGGCCGTACGACGGGACGCTGCGGCAGCGCGCGGACGAGACGCTGCTCACCGGCAGCAACGCAGCGAAGGCACGCGCCGCGGCGCTCAAGGCGGTGCCCGGCGCGACCGTCGAGCGTGTCGAGACTGACGCGGAGGGCGCGGCGTACGAGGCGCACGTCCGCAGAGCCGACGGCTCGCGGGCGACGGTGAAGCTCGACAAGGACTTCAGCGTGACGTCGGTGGAGGAGTGCACGGGGCGCGACCGCACAACCGCGTCGCGTCCGGCGTAACCGGGTTCGGCCGGACGAAGGGCGGCTGCGCATCCCCCCGCGCGGCCGCCCTTCGCGTTGTGCTTTCCCGTCAGCCGCCGTCGCGCGCGAGGATTTCGTCGAGACGCTCGTAGCCCTCGCGTACGCCGGTCTCCATGCCGCTCGCGAGGAACGCGTCGCGCCCTTCGAACGAGTCGCAGAGCGAGGTGGCGGTGAGGCGGGTCCGCCCGTCGCCCAGGTCCTCCAGCACCATCCGCTCGAGCGCGACGCTGTCGGGCTCGCCCTCGTAGGTGAACGTCTGCACGATCGAGTCCGGTGAGCGCACCTCGTGGAACGAGCCGTGGAACGCGTACTCGTCGCTGCCGCGGATGTGTATGTAGCGGTAGGACCCGCCGGTGCGGCAGTCATAGTGCTCGACGCGCATCTGGAGGTCGCGCGGGCCGAGCCACTGCGAGATGAGGTCGGGGTCGGTGTGCGCGCGGAAGACCTTCTCGCGCGGTGCGTCGAACTCGCGGGTGATGCGAATGAGCGGGACCTTCGGGTCGGCGGTGATCTCGACCTCGCGGGTGGCGGCGGTCATCGTCGGGCTCCTTTCCCGCGCGGTGTGCGCGGGCGTGTCGGGGTGGGTTCGTCGGGCATCGTGCGGAGTACCTCGTCGAGACGCCGGTAGCGCGCCTCGGCCTCGCGCTGATAGCGCTCGATCCATTTCGTCATCAGGCTGAACACCTTCGCCTCCAGGTGCACCGGGCGCCGCTGCGCGTCGCGCGACCGGCTCACCACGCCGGCGTCCTCGAGCACCTTGAGGTGCTTGGAGACCGCCTGCACCGTTACGTCGTAAGGCTCCGCGAGCTCGTTCACCGTCGCGTCGCCCCGGGTCAGGCGCGCCACGATGTCGCGTCGCGTCGGGTCGGCCAGCGCGGCGAACGCACGGGAGAGCGGGTCAGCCGCCACGTTCGCCTCCTGGGTTGTTCAACCATCCGGTTGAACAACCGTACGACGACCGCCGACCGCTGTCAACCGATCGGTTGTAGACAGGCTCTTCCGTCAGGATCGGGGCATGCCGGACGCCCTCGACCTGCCGGACGACCCGGACCTGTGGCGATGGGCTCCGTTCGACCCCAGCTCGCTCGTCGACGTGATGCGCGGCTACGACGGACTGTGGGCGGTGGCGGGAGGCTGGGCGCTTGAGCTAGCTCTCGGACTGCCGGCGCGCGTCCACCACGACGTCGACGTCGCGACGTTGCGCCGCGACCAACACGAGTTGCAGCGACACTTCGCGGGCTGGCAGCTCTACTACGCGACGCCGCAGCGTGAACTGATCCGGTGGGACGCCGGGCAAGCGCTGCAGCTGCCCGTGCACGGCATCTGGGTCCGGCGTACCGACGACTCCCCGTGGCTCTGCGAGTTCCTACTCAACGAGGCCGACGGGGACGACTGGGTCTATCGCCGTGATCCGCGGGTCAGGCTGCCACTCGACCGGCTCGTCTCGTCGTATGACGGGTTGCCGGTGCTCAACCCGGCGGTCGCACTCCTCTACAAGTCGAAGAACCGGAGTGCGAAGGACGAGGCTGACTTCGCGGCGGCGCACCCGCGGTTGTCGGCAGGCGACCGAGAGTGGCTGCGAGCTGCGCTGCCGGCCGAGCATCCGTGGCGTGCACGGCTCACGCCGTAGCAACAGCGCGCCCAAGCCATCCCCCAGCGGCCTGTCCTCCGTTGTGGGGAGTTCTGGCCGGGCTATGGCGCCCTCAGAACTCCCCACAACGACCGCGGGTCGGCGAACTTTGACGATCGCCACGCTCACGTAGCCCGCCCGGCGCGCAATGCTGGCGGGTGACGCCGGTGTCGGCTCGACGCCCCTCGCGCAGCCCAGTGCCGTCCTCAGCTCGCGGACGGCGTTCGACGAGCTAGAGAACTTCGGCCTCGACGGCGCCGGGCGCGGAGTGCTCCTCGATCCACGCGTCGATCCGCTCCCACCATTCGTAGAGCCAGTCGATGAGCTCGGCCTCGTCCGTCGGCACCTCGCTCGGCGGGATGCGCCAGAAGCGAGTCGGGATCGGCCGCTGCAGCGGGATACGGCTCCACAGCTCGCCGAACGTGCCGACGTCTTCGAGCACCGCGTGCGCGACGAACACGACGTCCGCGTCGGGCGCCGCGCGGATCGCCGCCATGACGCCGCCGTGGCGCGGCGGCAGCACGTGCTCCATCTTCTCCGCGCGCTCCGCATGCCGGCGATGGCCCTTGCGGTGGAGGAAGTCGATCGCCCGCCGGCGTACGCGTGGCGTGAAGTCCTTGCCCTCCGGGAACAACACGAACGCGTCCTGATCGCCAAGCCCGGTGGCGAGGTCGCCGATCGTCTGCAGGTAGAGGTTGCGGCGCTTCGGGTCGTGCTTGATGAAGCGGTTCGGCAGCCGGTTCAGCATCACGTCGTAGAGCGGCTCCCACTGCAGCTTGGCGAGCATGACGATGCGCGGATGGCGGCGGTAGCCGACGAGCAGCGTGCCGATGAGCAGCAGGGAGTTGCCGGGACCCGCGTGACGGCAAAAGACGAGGATCGGTCCGGGCTTCGGCGTCGGCCGCTCCTCGATCCACACGCGCAGCTTGAAGATCCTGCGCGCGACGACGTGGATCGCGAGCAGCCACCAGCGCATGAAGGCGTAGTGGATGTCGTGCATCTTCATCAGGCGCAGCCCGAAGCCGCTGACGACCCAGAGCACGAACATCGCGATCAGCCCGACGACCTCGAGCGCGAGATAGCAGATAAAGAAGGTCGTCAGCCGCAGCGTCCGCGACCGCCCCGGCAGCAGGATGTCCGCCACCGCCGCGACGGCGAGCAGCGCGGGCGAGATCGCCAGCAGTGCGAGGCACAGCGCGAAGACCAGCGGCGCGATGACGAGCCGACGGACAAGAATCGGCGGCAGACGGTCCAGCGCTGGCCCCCTCGGCTGTGCTCGCGGCGACGCTACGCCGAGCCGCTGCCTGGGTGCGGAAGCGCGGCGAGGTATTCGCTGGACGCGCGGTGTGCCCGGTCGATACGCCGGGAGACGTCGCGGAAGTTGCGGTAGTTCATCTCTGCGAGCGCGCCGCGGGCGGGACGCACCGGCTGCCCGGTCGGCAGCACGTGCGCGGTCACGCCCTTGGGCAGGCCCGCGAGGTCGCGCGCGAAGCGGTGGCGGCGCGCGATCTCGAACGTGACGAGCGCGACTTGCAGCGGTGTGCGCGGCGGGGTGAGCGGTCGTTCGACGCGGCCGACCTGCAGCACATAGATCTCCGTCGCGCCGAGCTCGATGGCACGCGAGATCGGGATGCTGTTCACGAGCCCGCCGTCGAGGAAGTGCTCGCCGCCAATCTCGACCGGCGGCAGCACGCCCGGTACGGCGGCCGACGCGAGGATCGCGTCCGCCAGCGGGCCGTCGTGGAACCAGTGCTCGGCCGCGCGCTCGATGCAGGCCGCGACGCACTGGAACGGAACCGCGAGGTCGGCGAACGTCCCGGGCAACAGGTCCGTGAGCAGCCCGCGCATCGCGACGTTCGTATGCAGGTGGGTGCGGCTGCGGACCAGGCGCGCCGCGCCGGTGAGGAACGAACCGCCGAAGATGCGGTCCTCGTCGAGCTCGAGCCAGAGCTCGCGCAGCCGGGCGACGGTGTCGAGTGTGGGATCGGCGGCCACGGCCGCGCCGTTGACCGCACCGATCGACGTACCGACCACCAGCTCGGGTCGGACGTCGGCTTCGAGCAGGGCTTGCAGCATGCCGACCTCGTGTGCGCCGGCGTGCCCGCCGCCGCCGAGCACGAAGGCGACGCGCGGCGCTGACGAGCGACGGCGAGGTGGCATCGCCGCGACACGCTACGCGGAGAGGCGTCCCCGACCCGCAACCTGCGGCGAGCGGCGTCGT
>JBHELW010000060.1:0-12642 GCA_046262915.1 Mycobacteriales bacterium
ACGCTGCTCGGTCGGCTCGAGCGCGCGGGTGGCCACCGTGGGTTGGCGACGATGTGCGTCGGCGTCGGCCAGGGCGCCGCGATGCTCGTCGAGCGCGTCTAGCCGCGGGTCCACGGCCGGGCGGCCAGGCCTCGGTCGCTCGCGAGCTAGTCGCGGGTCGCGCGCGGCGACCAGCGGAATCGGCGAGCCACGACGAGCCCGACGAGACCCCACAGCGCGATGACAAGCAGGTGCCCACCGAAGACGCCCGCGCCGCGGGTGCGCGGGTCGAAGACCGCGAACATCGCCTCGTTGAAGTGCCGGATCGGGAAGTACGACGCGACCTGGCGCAGCCACGATGGTGCCTCGTCGACGGAGAAGAACGTGCCAGAGATGAAGTACAGCGGTAGGACGATGGCGTTGGTGATCGGCGACGAGGCGTTCTCCGACGGGATGAACGACGTCGCGGCGATGCCGAGCGCACAGAACGACGTCGCCGCGACGACGAGGGTGACGGCGAGGCCCGGCAGCGTGTGCGACGGCAACCGCACGTCGTACAGCAGCGCGCCGATGCCACCGACCACGACCACGAGCACCGCGGCGATCACCAGCGCGGTTGCGATGCGGCCGGCAATGAACACCGACGGCCGCAGCGGCGTGCCGCGCACGCGTTTGAGCACGCCGTTCTCGCGCAGGATCGTCAGGCTGATCGCGAGGTTGACGAACGTCGCCGACACCACGGACAGCCCGACGATCCCCGGCACGTAGTAGGTCGCCATGCGGTAGTCGTGGCCGGGCGCCTTCTCGTTGCCGAAGATCGTCGCGAACACCACGAGGAAGATCACCGGCAGCGCTGCCGTGAAGAAGAGCGACGCCGGGTTGCGGACGAAGACCTTCAGGTCGTAGCGGATCTGATGCGTCACCGCGCCGATCGCGGTCACGATGCCGCCGTGAGCGCGAGGTAGACGTCCTCGAGGCTCGGGCGCGACACCGTCAGCGCGTCGAGGTCGAGATCCTGTGCGAGCGCCCACGCGGTCAGCTCGTGCAACGTCACGACGGGCTCGCGCGTCTGCAGCGTGACGTGCCGCGCCGTCTCGTCGACGTCTACCTCCGCCCGCAGCTTGCGCTTGGGCACCCGCACCTGCCGATCGATCGGCAGCCGGAACTCGATCCGGGTCGGCGCCTCGCCGCGGCCACCGAGCTCGTCCGGCGTGCCGGTCGAGACGATCTCGCCGTCGTGGATGATCGCCACCCGGTCGGCGAGCGCCTGTGCCTCATCCATGTAGTGCGTCGTAAGGAAGACCGTCTTGCCCAGCTCGCGCAGCGCCGCGACAAGCTCCCACGCGTTACGCCGGGCGGCGGGGTCGAAGCCGGTCGTCGGCTCGTCGAGGAACAGCAGCTCGGGGTCGCCGACCAGGGCGAGCGCAACGTCAAGGCGCCGCTGCTGGCCGCCGGAGAGCCGCGCGACGCGGACGTCGCGGCTCGGCGCGAGACCCACCTGCTCGACCGTTTCGTCGACGCCTCGCGGCCGCGGGTAGTAGCCCGCATAGAGGGAGACCACCTCGCGCACCGTGAGCTCGGGCTGCACCTTCGACTCCTGCAGCACGATGCCGATCCGCGCCCGCCACTCGGGACCGCCGTGCGCGGGATCGACGCCGAGGACGCGCACGTCCCCGGTATCGCGGCGGCGGTAGCCCTCGAGGATCTCGACGGTCGTCGTCTTCCCCGCGCCGTTCGGCCCGAGGAACGCGAAGCA
The DNA here is from genome assembly GCA_046262915.1 of Mycobacteriales bacterium. Lineage (GTDB taxonomy): Bacteria > Actinomycetota > Actinomycetes > BP-191 > BP-191 > JBHELW01. Next base: position 1,736 of record JBHELW010000060.1, read on the forward strand.
CTCACCGGCCGCGACGTCGAGGTCGATGCCGCGCACGGCTTCGGTGCCGCCGTAGCGCTTGCGTAGTCCGCGCACGTCGATCACCGCGTCGGCCACGGGCCGCGAGCCTAGAGCCAGCGCGTCAGGTCGCCACGAGCTGCGAGCGCAGGAAGTCGAGGGTGCGCCGCCACGAAAGGTCTGCCGCGTCGGCGTTGTAGACCTCACGCCGGTCGTCGTTGAAGAACGCGTGCTGCGTGCCGGGGTAGATGTGGAACTCAACCGGGACCTTGGCGTCGTGCAGCTCTCGGCCAAGGTGCGCGGGGGAGTAGTGCTCGTGGTCGGAGAAGTGGCCGAGGACCGCGCCGTGCACCCGCTCGGCGCTCCAGCCGGAGTCGGGCGCCGGCGGTCCGCCGTAGTAGTCGACGGTCGCGCGCACGGTCGCGTCGAGCCCCGCGAGGTGCAACGCGAGCGTGCCGCCCATGCAGAAGCCGATGACCCCGATCCCGGCGCGCGAGCTCCTCCGGAGCACCTCCTCCGCCGCGGCCTGGAGGTCCTTGCCGACCTCGGCCAGCTGCGCGCTCATCGCGAGCTTGCGGGCCTCATCGGGCTCTGCGGTGCTCGCGCCGCGCCAGAGATCGGGCGCCAATGCGACGTAGCCCTCGGCGGCGAGGCGGTCGGCCACCCCCTCGATGTGCGGGACCAACCCCCACCACTCGTGAACGACGACGACACCCGCGCCGGACCCGTTGTCCGGCATGGCGATGTACGCCGGGAGCGGCGCGCCGTTCGCCGGGATCTCGATGCGCTCACCCATAGCGCGACACCTTGCCACGGTGGCGCGCCGCAGTCGTCGTAGGCTGCGGCGCCAACCGACGAAGGGGACGCGGGCATTGCCAGTAGTGGTGACCGGGTCGATCGCGAACGACCACCTCATGACGTTTCCGGGACGCTTCGCGGACCAGCTGATCCCCGACCAGCTGCACCGGCTGTCGTTGTCCTTCCTCGTCGAGGACCTCGACATCCGGCGCGGTGGCGTTGCGGCGAACATCTGCTACGGCATGGCGCAGCTCGGGCTGCGTCCAGTGCTCGTCGGCGCGGTGGGCAACGACTTCGGCGACTACCGCTCGTGGCTCGAGCGGCACGGCGTCGACACGACGAGCGTGCACGTCAGCGATCTGCGGCATACGTCGCGGTTCCTCGCCACGACGGACTCCGAGCAGTGCCAGATCGCGTCGTTCTACGCCGGCGCGATGGTCGAGGCGCGCGACATCGAGCTGGCGCCGGTCGCGGAACGGGTGGGCCCGGTGGAGCTCGTTGTGGTGTCGCCGAACGACCCGGAGGCGATGTTGCGCCACACGCGTGAGTGCCGCGCCACGGGCATCGCGTTCGTCGCCGACCCGAGCCAACAGCTGTCGAGCCTGGAGCAGCCGCAGATCCGTGAGCTGCTCGACGGCGCGGCGTACCTCTTCAGCAACGACTACGAGCGTGCGCTCATCGAGTCGAAGTCGGGCTGGAGCGCCGATGACGTGCTCGCGCGCGTTGGCGTGCGCGTCACAACGCTCGGTCCGAAGGGCTGTGTCGTCGAACAGCGAGGTGAGGCGGCGATCGAGGTGCCGGTCGTGCCGGAGGAGCGCCGCGCCGACCCGACCGGTGTGGGCGACGCCTTCCGGGCGGGCTTCCTCGCGGCGCGGTCATGGCAGCTCAGCCTGGAGCGATCCGCGCAGGTCGGGACGCTGCTGGCGACCTACGTGCTGGAGACCGTCGGCACCCAGGAGTACGAGCTCCAGCCCTCGTCGTTTCTCGCGCGCCTCGCGGCGGTGTACGGCGAGGACGCCGCTGCGGACGTCGCGCCAAACCTCACCGGGTAGCCGAAGCCTGACGAGCAAGCCCGTCAGAGTGTCCGAGCGAACACCCTGTCGATCGTGTCACCGCGAGGTAAGGCAGCTTGGCGAGCCCGCGCGGTACTCGGCGTTTCCGGTCGCCTCGTCTGATGTGGCAGACGTGACGTTGTAAAGCCGGCCTGCGAGCTCGCGACCGACCACGCTGCTCGCGCCAGACGTTCCGACCGCCCGTCCGGTGAACGCCTCACGAAGCCACATGCGCGTGCCGGGACGCGGGCCGGCGAACATCGACAACGGTCCACGGAAACGGATGACCCCGCTATTAAGGTCGATGTCCCCGTCGATCTGACCGAGGGGTTCGCTGTTCTCTGCCGCACCGCTGCCGACGCGCCCGACGTAGGCGGTGAACAGTTCGCCGTCCGCGGTCTTGACGGCAGAGACGGTGTAGACGCGCTCGAGCACCTCAAATCGGAGGCTCCAGTCGCGGCCGGTCGGCGACCCGAGATCGTCTGGTCTCGCCGTCGAGGTGCGAATTGCTGCTAAGAGCATCGAGTCGGTCGTAGCAATGTCAGCGCTTGTGATGTCGAGCAGCGCGTCGCGTCCCGGAGCCGTCGAGCCCGCCACGGTGGAGACGGATTCGTCGTTCGCGGCGTCGCGCAGTTGATAACAAGCCGCGCCTTGTCCGGCAGCCGACTAAGCGGCAAATGCGATTGTCACAATTGCCGCGACGACGTGTGCGAGCCGAACGCGACGCACGCTAGTCGTGCCTGGCGTCAGCGACGGCAAGGGTGCTGCGATGACCGCGCACATACTCCCGAGGACGACGAACGCGCGAGCGGCCATCACACCACCTTTAGCTCAGGCGTCGCACCAAGTATGCGGCTCCGACGGCGGCCGGCTCCGAGCCGACGTAGTCGTGACCCTTCATCCGGCACCACACCGGGATGTCGACGCGCGCGGCCTCGTCGTCGCTGACCACCGCGATCACCTCGCCAATGTCGACGCTGCCGATCTCCTTCGCTAGCTCGATCACCGGGACGGGACAGCGGCGACCGAGCGCGTCGATCGTCCGCGCGGGGCGGTCGCTCATGGTGTCGGCGCCTCGCTCAGCGCACGCACCCGTGCGACGACCTCAGGCAGCACCGCGAGCAGATCGTCGATGTCGGCCTCGGTCGTGTCGCGCCCGAGCGAGACGCGCACGTTGCCATGCGTGAGCACACCCATCGCGGCGAGCACGTGGCTCGGCCGGAACTCCTCGGATGCGCAGGCCGAGCCACTCGACACGGCGATGTCGGCCTTGTCGAGCTCGGTCAGCAGGGCCTCGCCGTCGACGTAGAGGAAGGAGAACGTGACGATGTGCGGCAGCCGCCCCACCGGGTCGCCGACGACGTCGACGTCGGCAATCAGCCGCGGGACCTCGCGCCGGATCCGGTCGACGAGGGCCGAGAGCCGCGCCGCCTCCGCGTCCATCTCCGTCAGCCGCGCGTCGAGTGCCGCGGCCGCCGCGACGACCGCTGGCACGTTGACCGCCTCATCCGCGCCGTCGGTCCGCCGCCAGCGCGTGCCCCTGCGCACGACGAGCACGCCCGCGCCAGGTGGTCCGCCCCACTTGCGCGCCGACGCCGACAGCGCGTTTACGCCGAGAGCTCCGACGTCGATCGGGATGCGGCCCACGCTCTGCGCGGCATCGACGTGCAGCGGGATGCCACGTTCCGCGCAGACCGCCGCCACGTCCGCGATCGGCTGCACAGTTCCCACCTCGTGGTTCGCGTGCTGGACGGAGACGACCGCGGTGTCCGGGCGGATCGCCGCGGCGATGTCCGGCGCCGCGACCGCGCCGTGCGGTGACACGTCGACACGTGTCACCTCCCCGCCCGCGCGTTCGTGCGCGCTCGCGACGGCCAGCAGCGACGAGTGCTCGACGGCGGTCGTCACGAGATGTGTGCCGACCCGGCGGCGCGCGCTCAGCAGACCGTTCAGTCCGAGCCGTATCGAGTCGGCGCCGGACGCGGCGAAGCTGACCTCGCCCGGGCGCGCCCCGAGCGCGCTCGCGATCCGCGCGCGCGCGTCGTCGAGCAGCAGCCGTGCGCGTCGCCCCGCGCCGTAGAGCTTGCCCGGCTCCGCCCAGCCCTCGTCGTAAGCGGCGACGAGCACCGCGCGCGCTGCCGGATGCAGCGGCGCGCCCGACGCGTAGTCGAGGAAGGCCACGCGCCGACGCTACGCCGCAATCCCTGGCCGGCCCGATGGAGCCGGTGGGACAATGGAGGCTGGCAATGCAGTCAATCCGCCGCCGCCGCGGCCCTAGGGACATGTGATGACGCTCCAAGACACCGCCTCCAGCAAGCTGCGGGAGGAGATCGACCGCGTCGTCATCCGCTTCGCGGGTGACTCCGGTGACGGCATGCAGCTGACCGGTGACCGGTTCACCGACGCGACGGCCGCGTTCGGCAACGACCTCGCGACGCTGCCGGACTACCCCGCGGAGATCCGCGCGCCAGCCGGGTCGCTGGCCGGGGTCTCGGGGTTCCAGATCCACGTCGCCGACCACGACATCATGACGCCCGGCGACGCCCCGGACGTGCTCGTCGCGATGAACCCCGCGGCGCTGCGCAGCAACATGGCCGACCTGCCGCCGGGCGCAACGATCATCGTCAACGAGGACGCGTTCTCCGAGCGCAACCTCGAGCGCGTCGGCTACGCGACCAACCCGCTCGACGACGGCAGCCTCGACGCCTACTCCGTGTTCCGCCTGCCGCTGACCACGATGACCGTGCGTTCCGTCGAGGGCCTCGACGTCACCCGCAAGGAAGGCGAGCGCGCGAAGAACATGTTCGCGCTCGGGCTGATGTCGTGGATGTACGGCCGGCCGACCGACGGCACCGAGGCATGGATCAAGGCGAAGTTCGCGAAGAAGGAGGCGATCCTCGAAGCCAACCTGCGCGCGTTCCGCGCGGGGTGGAACTTCGGCGAGACGACCGAGATCTTCGCCTCGTCCTACGTCGTGCGCCCGCAGGCCGCGGCGCGCGGCACCTACCGCAACATCAGCGGCAACACCGCGCTGGCCTACGGGCTGATCGCGGCGTCGCAGCTGTCGGGGCTGCCGCTCTTCCTCGGGTCGTACCCGATCACGCCGGCGTCCGACGTACTGCACGAGCTGTCCAAGCACAAGAACTTCGGCGTGCGCACGATGCAGGCCGAGGACGAGATCGCGGCGGTGGGCGCCGCGCTCGGCGCCGCTTTCGGCGGGTCGCTCGGCGTGACGACGACGTCCGGCCCGGGTATCTCGCTGAAGGGCGAGACCATCTCACTGGCCGTGTCGGTCGAGCTGCCGCTGGTCGTCATCAACATCCAGCGCGGCGGGCCGTCGACGGGTCTGCCGACGAAGACCGAGCAGTCCGACCTGCTGCAGGCGCTCTACGGCCGGCACGGCGAGTCGCCGCTGCCGATCGTCGCGCCCTATTCACCCGCTCACTGCTTCACCGCCGCGATCGAGGCGGCCCGCATCGCGACGAAGTACCGCACGCCGGTGATCCTGCTCAGCGATGGCTACCTCGCCAACGGCGCGGAGCCGTGGCGGTTGCCCGAACTCGACGAGCTGCCGGATCTGCACGTCGAGTTCGCGACGGGTCCCAACCACGGTGACGAGTTCTGGCCGATGCTTCGCGACCCCGACACGCTTGCCCGACCCTGGGCGTTGCCGGGCACCCCCGGCACGATGCACCGCATCGGCGGCATCGAGAAGGCCGACGGCACCGGCAACATCTCTTACGACCCCGCCAACCACCAGAAGATGACCGAGCTGCGCGCGGCCAAGGTCGCGGGGATCGCGAAGGACATCCCGGAGCTCGAGGTCGACGACCCGAGCGGGGACGCTGAGGTGCTCGTCCTCGGCTGGGGGTCGACCTGGGGCCCGATCCGCGCCGGCGTACGGCGGGCGCGTGCTAATGGGCTGCGCGTCGCGCATGCGCACCTGACGCACCTCAACCCGCTGCCGCGCAACACCGGCGACCTCGTGCGTCGCTATCCCCAAGTGCTCGTCCCGGAGATGAACCTCGGCCAGCTGGTCAAGGTGATCCGCGCCGAGTTCCTCGTCGATGCGCGGGGGCTCAACAAGGTGCAGGGCCGGCCGTTCACGGCCACCGAGATCGCGGACAAGCTCGCCGACATGTGCGCGGCGACGACAGGAGCACGGGCATGACCATCACCCAGGAGCCAGCCGGCGCGGCCGCGCCACCGCCGCTGACGCGCAAGGACTTCGTCAGCGACCAGGAGACGCGCTGGTGCCCGGGCTGTGGCGACTACGCGATCCTGGCCGCCGTACAGAGCCTGATGCCGGAGTTCCACCGGCCGCCGCACGAGGTCGTCTTCGTATCCGGCATCGGCTGCTCAAGCCGCTTCCCGTACTACATGAACACCTACGGCTTCCACACGATCCACGGCCGGGCGCCGGCGATCGCGACCGGGCTCGCGGTCTCGCGGCCCGACCTCGACGTGTGGGTCGTCACCGGCGACGGCGATGGGTTGTCGATCGGTGGCAACCACCTCATCCACGCACTGCGGCGCAACGTCAACCTGAAGATCCTGCTGTTCAACAACCAGATCTACGGGTTGACCAAAGGCCAGTACTCACCGACCTCGGAGGTCGGCAAGGTGACGAAGTCGACGCCGTTCGGGTCGGTCGACACACCGTTCAACCCGGTGTCGGTCGCGCTCGGCGCGGAAGCGACGTTTGTCGCGCGCACTCTCGACGTAGACAAGCAGCACCTGTCCGAAGTGCTGCGCCGTGCATACACGCATCGCGGCACGGGCTTCGTCGAGATCTACCAGAACTGCAACATCTTCAACGACAACGCGTTCTTGACGATCACCAGCAAGGACACCCGCGACGACTTCCAGATCCGCCTAGAGCACGGCAAGCCGATCCGCTTCGGCGCCAACGGCGAGAAGGGCGTCGTCATGACGCACGAGGGTCACGCGAAGGTGGTCGACGTTGGCGACGGGCCGGGGCAGGTGCCGGAGTCGCGGCTGATCGTGCATGACGAGCACGAGGACAACCCGACGCTGGCGTTCGCGCTGTCGCGGATCTCGTCCGGCCCCAGCATGCCGACGCCGATCGGCATCTTCCGCGACGTGGAGCGGCCGTCCTACGGCGAGGAGATCGACCGACAGATCGCGACCGCTCGCGGCACCAAGGGCGAGGGCGAGCTCGCCGCCCTGCTCCGCTCCGCCGACACCTGGACGGTCAACTAGCGCTCCGGGGCTGGCCGAAGGCTGGGCTGACCTGCGGTTTTCGTTGACGTCCTTGATCATCGCTCGTAGCATCACGCGCTGACCACGACCCCGCCGCACGCTCGCTGGAGGACTGCATGGCCTCGGGGACCCGCCCGACCGGCGCCACCTTGAAGCCAATTGCCAAGCCCCACGGCGGCGGCCGCACGTGCTCGGTGTGCGGTGAGCGGCTCTCGACGTACAACCCTGGGCCCAACTGCTGGACGCACACGGTCGGTGTCCCGTGGCGCGGTCCCACCGCCAAGCCGAAGTAGCCGTACCCTCGGCCACCGTGCCGACCGCCGCCCTCGTTGCCCTGCATGACGTGCGCATCCTCGGCGTCGAGCTCGACGCCGTGGTCAAGGGTCTTGCGCGGATCGCCATCGTCGTCGTGGCCGCGGCGCTGGTCGTCGTGTTCGCCCGGCGGGCCATCCCGCGCGGCCTCGCCCGGGTCATGGACACGCCGCGGGCCGGCGAGCGCGGCGAGCAACGCGCGCGCACGCTCAGCGACCTGCTCGTCAACCTCGTTGTCGTCATCGTCTACACGCTGGCCGGCGTCACCGTGCTCGCCCAGCTCGACATCTCCATCGGCCCGCTGCTCGCCGGCGCCGGCGTCATCGGCCTCGCCGTGGGCTTCGGTGCCCAGCAGCTGGTCAAGGACGTCATCAGCGGCTTCTTCATCCTCGCCGAGGACCAGTTCGGCGTGGGCGACGACATCAGTGGCGCCGGCGTCAGCGGCGAGGTCGAGAGCCTCTCGCTGCGGCTGACGAAGATCCGCGGCTCCGACGGCGTGCTCCACCACGTGCGCAACGGCGACCTCGGCGTCGTCTCCAACTCCTCGCGCGGCTGGTCGGTCGTCAACGTCGCCGTGCCCGTGCCGAAGGGCACCGACCCCGCCGCCGCCCAGCGCAGCCTGAGCGCCGCGATCACCGATCTGCGCACGCACGGCGGCGTCGAGGGGCTCCTGCTGACAGACGCGCGCGTCGTCGGGATCACCGAGATCAGCGGGGACTCGGTCTCGATCGGCATCACCGCCCGCAGTACGCCGGAAGGTGCGGCACGGGTGCGGCGGGCAATCCTCGGCGCGGCGACCAACGCGCTCGGCGCCGCGTCGAGCGCGCGGGCCAAGCCGGCAGCACGCAAGCGCGCGACAACGGCGAGCAGCGGCCGGCGCGCATAGCGCGCGATAGCATCGCGCGCCGTGACCGTCGTCCTCGTCTACAGCAACGACGGGACGCTGCGCGAGCGCGTGCGGCAGGCGATCGGTCGCTACCCGGCGGCCGGCGTAGACAACCTGAGCTACCTCGAGTCGTCGACCGGCGACGAGGTGATCCGCGCGGTCGACCGCGGGCTGGCCGACCTGCTCATCCTGGATGGCGAGGCGTGGCCGACAGGGGGCATGGGGCTGTCGCGCGAGCTGAAGAACTCGGCCGCGCCGTGCCCGCCGGTCATCGTGTTGCTCGGCCGGCCCGACGACCGGTGGCTCGCCAAGTGGTCGCAGGCCGACGCGGCGCTCGTGCAGCCTGTCGACCCCGTCGAACTCGTCGCCGCGGTCGTCGACCTGCTCCGCGGCCGCGCGGCCGCTACGGCGGAAGCCGACCTCGTCGCTGCGAACAGGGAGCCGGTGTGAACCTCGACGCCTGGTGCGGGCACTGCGGCGACAACTTCCGGCTCGCGCAGATCGCGCAGGAAAGCGGCGGCCGTTGCCCGCGCTGCGGGTTCGTCTACAACCACGAATACACCGCCGTCGTCGTGACTGCGGTCAACCAGTTCGTGCGCGCGGCGGAGCTGCTCGACGATGCGGCCAGCCAGATCGCCGATGTCGCACCGCAGCTGCACGTTGACCGCGACCAGTTCTACGCCACGCTCGACAAGCACCTGATGCGGTGACCCGGCCGAGCTGGCCGGTCATCCTCAGCACACTTCTCGCGCACGACGACCTTTCGCGTGCGGATGCGGCGTGGGCCATGTCGCAGGTGATGGACGGCGAGGCCACCCCGGCGCAAGTGGCCGGGTTTGCGGTTGCGCTGCGCGCGAAGGGCGAGACCGCCGAGGAGGTCAGCGGGCTCGTCGCGACGATGCTCGATCGAGCCGCGCCGCTCGCCGTCGCCGGACCCATCGTCGACACGTGTGGCACCGGCGGCGACCGCGCGCACACCGTGAACATCTCGACGATGGCAGCGATCGTCGCGGCCGCGACGGGTGTACGCGTCGTCAAGCACGGCAACCGCGCGGCGTCGTCGGCGTGCGGCTCCGCCGACCTGCTCGAGGCGCTCGGCGTCGCTATCGAGCTCGCACCTTCCGCCGTAGCCCAGTGCGTCGAGCAAGTCGGGATTGGCTTCTGCTTCGCACCGGTCTTCCACCCGGCCTTCCGGCACACGGTCGGACCGCGCCGCGAGCTGGGCATCGCAACCGTGTTCAACTTCCTCGGCCCGCTGACCAACCCGGCGCGCCCCACGGCGCAAGCAGTCGGCGTCTCCGACGCGCGGATGGCACCGGTCATGGCCGGCGTCCTCGCCGACCGCGGCACGACGGCGCTCGTGTTCCGCGGCGACGACGGACTCGACGAGCTATCCGTCGGGACCACCTCGAGCGTCTGGCTCGTCCGCGACGGCACGGTCGTCGTCGACTCGGTCGACCCGGCGCGGCTCGGCTTCGAGCGGCGGAGCGTCGACGACATCCGCGGCGCGGATGCGGCGCACAACGCGCGCGTCTGTCGCGAGCTGCTCAGCGGCCGTCCCGGCGCGGTTCGCGACGCCGTGCTGCTTAACGCCGCGGCCGCACTCGTCTCGCTAGATCCGCAGGACGCGCCGCTCAACGACCAGCTGGCCGCAGCGGCCCCGCGAGGAGCCGAGGCGATCGACTCGGGGTCGGCCGCTGCACTGCTCGAGCGCTGGGTCGAGGCGAGCAACTCGCCCGCTAGCTAACGCCGTCTTGCGCAGGTTCGACGGACGACCTACGGCGTTGCGCGGCCGGCCTGGCCCGCGTTGCTGCCGGCGGCGCCCGGGATGTAGCCCTTGGCGACGGCGGGGTCGACGTCGGCGGCGCTGCTGACGCGAAGCTTCGCGCCTTCTTCGGGCTCGATCACGGTGCCGCTGTACATCTCCGGTGGCCGGCCCGAGGGGATCGACGTGCGAAAGCCGCCGCCCGACTGCGCGAGCTGCGTCGGCTTGCTGCGTCGCCGCGGGAGCAGGCCCATGCCGTCAGTCTGCCTCGTCGACGCCTACGGCGAACGCTGCCTCGAGGTCGTGTCGCGAATACGTCCGGAATGCGATGAGCGTCGTCGTCGACTCGACCCCAGGCACCTTGGCGATGCCGCCCGCGATGACGTCGGCGAGCTCGTCATGCTCCCGGACGCGCACCATGGCGACGAGATCAACGTCACCCGCGACGGAGTAGACCTCGCTTACGGCGGGCAGGTCCGCCACCGCGGTCGCGACGTCCGGGATGGCGTCGATGGCGGCGCTGATGAGGACGACCGCGGTGATCACGCGCGGATGCTATCGACCAGGCCGCGCGGCCACGCGCCGCGGCCACGCCGGCGGGACCGCCCGAAGCGAGGCGGAGGCGACGGTTAGCGAGCCGGGCGATGCACCGGTCGGAGTCTTCGGTGGTCCTCGAATGGACGTGCGCTTTCGCCTGCGGCGTGGAGTGCCTCGAACCACGCCCGGTGCGCGCCGGCACCGTGCGCCGGCGCGCACCAGACTCCGTCAAGCTCGACGAGCCGCGTGCCGGGTGTCTCGAGCCAGCGCAGGATCAGCTCCATCTCCTCGCTCGTCGCAGCGGGAGTCGGCCCGGGCCCCGGGACGACCGTCTCGG
>JBHELW010000061.1:0-1674 GCA_046262915.1 Mycobacteriales bacterium
GCAGCGCACGAGTCGGACACGGATGTCGCTACGGCGGACGTCTCACCCGAGGAGGCACGTCGCCGTCGCAATAGTCGACAGGCGCGCCGGGCGAGAGCGCGGGCCCGACGTCGCGCGGAACTGGCCACTCAGGGCAGCGCCGCGCCGGTCGACGAACCAACGACCGCGCAGTCGCCGAGTCCAACGGAGTCGCCAGACTCTGAATCGGAAGGCGACGAGCCCGCAACAACTCCGAGCGCGCCGGTCGCTTCGCGACCGGGCCTCGACGCGACGCCTGATGCCGAGCCCGATCCGGCCGTCGTACCGCAGCTCGTCGAGCAGCTCGCGCAGCGATTCGCGCACACGGAACTCACCGCCGACCAGCACCAAGAGAAGGCGGCGCGACGCGCGGAGGCGCGCGCGCGACGCGACGCCGCGCGCGCGGCGAAGGGGTGGATGCCTCTTCCCGACGCCGATGCGGACCACGATGACGAGTCGTCATCCGAGCCGCCTGGACCACCCGCCGACGAGCCGCCGAGCTGACGTGGCATCAACGGATGTGAGCGTCCGGCGACCGCACCGCCACGGTGCCGGCACGCTGGTCTTCGCGGTGCGTGGCAGCCTGCTCGGGCTGTGTCTCGCGCTCGCGGTCTTCAGCAGCGAAGGCGCGGCTGCACTCCCGTTCCTCGCCATGCTCGCCGCAGTCGGCACGGTCGACTCGTTGGTGCCGCTGCCCGTTATGGCGAGCCGAACCGCGCGTCTCACCGAAATCGTCGTCTGCGCGCTCGGCATCGCGCTCAGCGGCGGCGACGCCAGCCCGCTGCTTGCCTACCTCCTCGCGCCCGCGTTCGCCGGCGGTCTCGCCGACGGCGTCGAGGGAGCGGTCATCCCGAGCGGCGTCGCGGCGCTCGTCCTGCTCGGCGGCCGGCTCATTACCGAGCAGCAGCAGGTGTCCATCCGCGCGTACACCACCGCGGCCGCGGAATGGATCGTCATCGCGGTCCTGGTCGGCCTGCTCGCGGCTTGGGTGCGGCGGCTACGCCGGCAGGCAGCGGAAGGGCCGGACGAACGCTACGTCCAGGCCTATCGGCTGTTGACCCAGCTGCGCACCGTCACGCGCCGACTGCCGAGCAGCCTGGACCCGGTCGGGGTCGCCAGCGCACTCCTGCGGCAGTGCCGCGACCGGACGCCGTACGGCGAAGGCGTTGTGCTCGTGCATACGGCGGGCGCGCGGCTGAGCCCGCTCGCCCTCGTCGGTGCGGAGCGGCTCGGCTTCGAGCCGACGATCAGCGGTGATGGCCCGCTGGCAACGGCGTGGCGCACGCGCGCGACTGTCGTCGCCCATGAGGCCGCGGAGCGCGCGGAAGACGTCGAGACACCCGGACCCTCGGACGTGCCGGCCGAGCGCCGCGCGATGCTCGTCGCGCCGTTGCTCGTCGCCGATCGCCCGCTGGGCGTCGTCGTTTTGTTGTCAGCGCCGGGCGTCGAGTTCGACGCGCGGGCAATCGACGAGGTGTCGGCGCTCGTGCAGCAGGCCGCGCTGCCGCTGGAGACGACGCTGCTCTTCGACGACATCCGCGCCATCGCAACCGCCGAAGAGCGGCACCGCGTTGCACGCGAGATCCACGACGGCATCGCGCAAGAGCTGGTTCACATCGGCTACCAGCTCGACGAGGTCAGCGCCGACGGCAACCG